>JAGTUW010000216.1 GCA_018224345.1 Bacteroidota bacterium | reverse complement strand
GTACTGTTATCATACAGCCCTCCGGATGATGTCAGAGATACAGTACCAGGAAGATGGCGGGTATCAGCAGCCCGATTGCCACCAGCCATGCACCGCGGCCGGTGATACCGTTTTTTCCTTTCTGAATGAAAATACCCGTCATTGCGATGACAACAAGTGCTCCGGCAAATAGATCGGCAAACCAGGTCCAGAGTTTCTTCGGTGAATTGTAATGCAGAAAATTCGTCTCGAAAAACACCGCTCTCCGCCGTGAATGCTCGAGCAGGCCGCTGCCACTGGCGGCATCGACGGTAAGCGAGCCGCCGTCGAGAAAGATCTTGAGAACACCGGGTTCGGGAAAGTAATGATTCTTGTATGTATCCCTCTCGTCAAAGACCGAGAGCAGGGACAACGCGGCATCGCGAGTGAAGCCCTCCTGCGCGAAGGGCTCCACGTTGACGTCTTTTCTCGTTATATGATAGTTGGGATCCCACTCCTTGATATGATTCAGTGCAATCCCTGAGATGGCATAGATCACCGTCATGCCCGCGAAGAAATAACCGAGATCACGATGAATCGCCCGGATCCATTTACGGATGCGTTGACTTGCTGTCATCGTCGTAAATTACTTCCCCTCCTCGGACTCATCCGGTATTGCTACGGGAATGTTGCCTCCGTCCTTCATGACATAGGTGACGGCATCCACATAGTAACGGGAGATATAGGGTTTCCCACTGGCAGCCAGTTCCTCACGCATTTCATCGACCACTGCGAGCCCCCGGGGTTCGACATGTCCGTCATGCTCATGCTCGGCCTCCGGATCGGGATCATCGGCATGATCGGGATCATCGGCATGATCGGGATCATCGGTATTGTCTTCATACAGTTCCGCTTCCCACTCGTCCAGATACTGTTCGTCGATACGCGTTTCGCGGAGCAGCCCTGTTACCACGATATCGCTGCCCTCGAGCTCGCGTGCAAAGGCCGACATGTTTTCCGGGGCTTCGATACGGAGCCGGAGGTTGGGTTCGAGATGGGTCAGATGCAGACGGCGACCGCCATGTTTGCATACATGCGTCACAGTTCCTTCGAGCACGACTTCCTGATCTATATGCTCTTCCGGCGCTTCCAGCAGCATCGACACAGTCATGATTTCAGTTGAACCGGCGGTTTCTGTTTCCTGCTTCTGTCCGCAGGCGGCCAGGAGCAAGGCGAGAAGGGTGAACATGAGAAGTTGTTTCATAGATACTCCGTGTGTCTGGGAAAACGCGTGTCTCCGATGAGTAGAATCTCAATCACACGCATCTTTTAATAATCGCAAAGATATTTGAAATCTGCAAGACGTTGTCGCGTCATACCACCTGCGCGTCATGCGTTTGCATACTGCTTCTCCATGACAACCCGTCCACTCTTGACAACGGTCGTCAGATGATTGACGCCATAGTGGTAGATAACGCGTTGGTAATTCGGTGTATTGAACATCAGCAGATCCGCCTCTTTCCCCACCTCGATACTGCCGATGCGATCGGAACGGTCGAGCGCAGCGGCGGCATTGAGGGTGACGGCAGTGATGATTTCCTCCATTGTCATGCGCATCCTCATGGCGGCGAGACTCATCATCAGCTGTATGTTTTCGCTCATGCAGGAACCGGGATTGACGTCGGTGGCAAGAGCGACGGCGAGCCCAGTATCGATCAGACGGCGTGCATCGGGAAAATCCTCACCGAGAAACAGCGACACCCCCGGCAGCAGCGTGGCAACCGTCCCGCTGTCACGCATTCTCGCAATCCCCTCTTCGCTGATGTGGTCGAGATGGTCGGCCGAGGCGGCGAACATGTCCCCGGCCAGCTCCGCACCCCCGCCACCGGTGATCTGGTCTGCATGCACACGAACCTTCATACCGAGCTCACGCGCCCGCGCAAATATATTCCGTGCTTCGTCGAGCGTAAACGCTCCCTTCTCGACAAAGACATCGCAATATTCAGCGAGCCTGCGTTGTGCGACAACGGGAAGCATTTCTTCGAGGACAAGCCGCACATACTCATCACGCCGGTCTTTGTAATCGAACGGAATGGTATGTGCTCCGAGAAAGGTCGGAACAATATCGATCACATGCAGATCCCGCAACTCGTTGATCACTTCGAGCATTTTGATTTCGTTCTCGACATCGAGGCCGTAACCGCTCTTGATTTCCACAGTGGTCGATCCGAATGCCAGGCAACTGTCGAGTCTGTGCAACGCATATTCGGTCAAAGCGATCTTGCCTGCTTCACGTGTGGCGCGCACCGTCGAATTGATACCGCCACCCGATGCCGCAATCTCCGCATACGTTGCGCCTGCGATACGACGAGCAAACTCCCCCTCACGCGCGCCAGCAAAAACGAGGTGCGTATGAGAATCGACAAAACCGGGAAGTATCGTCTTTCCCATCGCATCGATACTGCGCTGCGCGTTTGCAATGTCAATTCCATCGGACGGCCCCACATATACAATCCTTCCGTCCCTGACACCGACAGCGCCATCCTCTATCAGACCGATGTCACGCATTTCCGTGCCATGCTTCCGCTTCGCACCATTCGACGCAACCGTGACAATCTGATCGGCATTATAAAACACAAGATCCATCATTTCGCTCATTCCTGCTCTCCATTTACATACATCCAACCCTCAACCTCTTCCTCCCACTCTTCCCTCTTCCCTCTTCACTCTTCACTTTTAACTTTTAACTCTTCACTTCTTCCTTTCAACTCCAACCTCAACTCCTTCAACTGTGCTTCCGACGCTGCTGACGGACAGCCATCCATCAGCGACAGGGCGCTGTTTGTTTTCGGGAAGGCGATGACATCGCGAATACTCGGGAGTCCCGCAAGTATCGTCACGATACGGTCGAGACCGAGTGCGATGCCCCCATGCGGAGGGGCGCCGTAGCGGAAGGCATTGATGAGAAAGCCGAATTTTTCTTCTATTTCCTGTTCCGACAGGCCGAGTATGGAAAACACCTTCGCCTGCAGCGCACTGTCATGAATTCTGATGCTGCCGCTGCCTACCTCGTTGCCGTTCCAGACCAGGTCATAGCAGTCGGCGCGTGCCGCAGCGGGGTCGCTGTCAAGCAGATGAAGATCCCGCGATTTCGGCGATGTGAAGGGATGATGTTCGGCATAGTAACGTCCTTCCTCTTCATCCCACTGGAACAGCGGAAAATCCGTGACCCAGAGCAGACTGTGCGCGGACGCATCGATCAGACCCAACGACCGCCCGAGCTCGAGGCGTATGGTTCCAAGTGCCACGAGTGCGCGTGTGCGCTGCTCATGCGCGGCTATGAGAACAAGGTCACCATCCTCTGCCTGCATGGCTGATCGTATACCGTGCAGCTGATCGGCAGACAGGAATTTTGCGATCGGAGACTGGAATGAACCGTCCGTGGCTTTCATCCACGCCAGTCCGCCGAGGCCGAGCGCCCTGGCCCGCTCGGTCAGCTCGTCGAGTTTCTTTCTCGAAAACTCATCTGCCCGGCCGTCGACCTTGATCGCGGAGACAATGCCGCCGGCTTCGAGCACGCTGGCGAACACCTTGAAGTCCGTCCCGGCGAGCACATCGTTGAGCGTGACAAGTTCCATCCCGAAACGCAGATCCGGTTTATCCGAGCCATAGCGTTCGAGCGCCTCGAAATAATCCATCCGCGAAACGGGCAGTGACAGTGTGACATCAAGTGTTTTCGCGAGCAGTCGCTGGATGAAACCTTCCATGATTTCGAAGACATCCTCACTGGTGACGAACGACATCTCCAGGTCGATCTGTGTGAATTCCGGCTGACGGTCTGCACGGAGATCCTCGTCGCGGAAGCATTTGACGATCTGCATATAGCGGTCGAAGCCCGCCACCATCAGCAACTGCTTGTAGGTCTGCGGGGATTGAGGCAGTGCGAAAAAACGGCCGGGGTGGACGCGACTCGGGACCAGGTAATCACGTGCCCCTTCCGGAGTGCTTTTCGTCAGCACCGGTGTTTCTATTTCGATGAAATCATGTTCGTCGAAATAGCGATGCGTGACCTGGTACACCTGGTGTCGCAGCAGAAGATTCCGCTGCAGCACCGGCCTGCGCAGATCGAGGTAGCGGTAGGTCAGGCGAAGGTCTTCATGTGCATCCACCTCGTCCTCGATTTCGAAGGGAGGGATTTCCGCACGGGTGAGCACTTCGAAGGAATCGACGACAACTTCGATTTCACCGGTGGGCATGTCTGTATTGGTCATGCCTTCCGGACGCGGCTGTACGACGCCCGTGACCGAGAGAACGAATTCGGAACGCAGTTCATGCGCCTTCTCATGGACAGCGCTGTTGTGCTGTGGCGCAAACACCACCTGTGTCAGTCCGTAGCGATCCCGCAGATCGACAAAGATCATTCCGCCCAGGTCACGTCTGCCATCGACCCAGCCGTTCATTGTCACAGGTTGACCGATATCCTCCGCTCTCAATTCTCCGCAGGTGTGTGTACGTTTGGTAAATGTCATGGATATAGCAGTTTCGTTTCAGTAAACATATAATCGGTCAATATACGAAAATATCACGCCCGCGTTATGGCCGGTGGAAGGGGATAAAATGTGAGGAACGACAGAATAAGAGGAACCACAGAATAAGAGGAACCACAGAGGGCAAGGAGGGCAAGGAGACCTTTTCAGAGTTGCACCACAGGGTTCACAGAGGCCACAGAGGATTTTTCGAGGTTGGTTTTGATGGACTTGATGGCCAGGCTTGGGAGGTCATCGTAGCTCCCCTTGGCCTGGTCTTCTTGTCCTTCTGGCTCTATGTGGTTCACCTCTTCTGGCCCG
>JAGTUW010000215.1 GCA_018224345.1 Bacteroidota bacterium | reverse complement strand
GAAGCCCGGCGCATCTCTGCAGCCGCTGACCCTGCGCACACTGTCCTGCATGTCCTTCCCAACAGCGATCACACCTTCGGCGTGCGTCATCCGTTCGAAGGTGAGACAGCAGCGTTCCGGCAGGTCCTCGAATTGAGCAGTGAATATTTCCGACGTGTCCTGACCACTTCCTGATCAACTCCTGTCAATCTTCGCGTCACTGCGACGCAGGCCGCGCAGTCCGATAGTGATCATGACGAAGGAAGCGAGGTGTGTCACGATGAGCAGGATGAGCAGGGATGTTACAGTATCGCCGAACATGGACAACTCCTTTTTTCAAAGATCGATGCTGCATGTTCGGCGATAATGAGTGTTCAGTAAGAAAATGCTTCAATCAGTCGGCGACGACGAAGCTGCGCATCCGGATCTGTCCATTCAGCTCCAGCCGGTAAAGATACACGCCACGTGGAAGCGCCGAGGGATTCCAGCGGATCGCGTGTGTCCCCGCATCGAGGTGACCGTTGTACGGTACCGCGATGTCACGGCCGAGCATATCCTGCACGCGCAGACGCGTCCACCCGCTCCGTGCAAGATGGACGGTAATGCCCGCAGCTCCGGCACGCGAAAGTGGGTGCGGCCAGGTTTCTCCGATCAACAGGTGTTGCTCATTCTGAAGTGGGAGGGGAAGTGTGCTGAGCGTCCCGCCACTGTTCGTACGGAGCACGGTTCCGTTGCCGCCAGTCGCGACACCGATTTTGTCATCGAGAAAGGCGAGGCCTTCCAGGTTCATCGGCGAGTTTGTTTCCTGGGGGTACCAGGTCAGTCCGGCATCGGTGGTCTGGAGCATGATTCCGCTGTACCCGCAGCTAATGGCGATATCGCGTGTCAGATGACGCACTCCGGTAAGTTGCAGGAAAGAAATCGGAATCGATGCATCGATTCTCGTCCAGGTCCGCCCCTTGTCCTCCGTGCGGACAATCACTCCGTTGACACCCACGGCGACGGCCGTGCTGTCGTCACCGATAGAGACACTGTGATACATGACATTCGTCACACCGCCGCGGTCACGCCAGCGTTCACCGCCGTTTTCCGTCACGCGGATGGTCCCGACATTCCCTACGATGACACCGAAATCTCCCCTGAAATCAATTTCGTTGAAATTATTGTTCCCGGTCGATGAGCGTTCCCAGGTCGAGCCGGCGTCTGTCGTGCTGGTGATCAGGCCGGACTGCCCTGTAATCATCCAGCGGGTTTCATCAAAAAAATGAATGTCATACAGGGTGCGGGTTTCACCAACATCCAGCGGCTGCCACGACGCGCCACCGTCACTGGATTTGAGCGCGAAGCCACTGTTTCCGAGAATGATACCGAGCGTCGGTGAGAAATAACGGATGCGGCGGAGGTTGTCGTCGAAACCGGATGGACGTGATGCCCAGGTCGTGCCACCATCAGTGCTGTGCAGAATAAGCCCTTCCGACCCCACGACGGTGATGTTGTTTTCGTCGTAGAGATCGACGGAATAGAATATCGTTTCGCCTTCCTGGCGCAATTGGAACCAGCCGACCTGTGCATGCATGCCGGCGGTTGTGCACATAAACACAATAAAAAAGAGTAGAAAATATTTCATACGACCTCAACATCGAGTTGTGAAAGATACCCGTAGCAAATCTACCCAGTCCCTCTCTACAGGACAAATGAAAATATTGTAAGGAAGTGCGAACCTGACGCCGCATGCGTGCTCATCTTGGGGACAGAAACGTTTTCACGTGCAACATGCGTCGTATGGGTTATGTCGCGATGGCCTGTGTCACTTTTTCGGTTGCTTCCTCGAAGGAATGTGCCACGAGAAAATCGATGCCGCTTTTTTCGAGTATGACCGCGGCTTCCTCTGCATTGGTGCCTGCAAGGCGGATGACGACAGGGACATCGATGTTGATGTTGCGTGCTGCCTGGACGACACCATTGGCGATGCGGTCGCAACGCACGATGCCACCGAAAATATTGATGAGTATGGCTTTGACATGTTTGTCGCCGAGAATGATGCGAAAGCCCTGCTCCGTGGTTTCGGCGCTCGCTCCGCCACCGACATCGAGAAAGTTCGCGGGTTCGCCCCCGGCGAGTTTGATGATGTCCATTGTCGCCATGGCGAGTCCGGCGCCATTGACCATGCAGCCGACATTGCCGTCGAGCTTGATGTAGTTGAGATTGGATTTCGACGCTTTTACCTCGAGTGGGTCCTCCTCCGTCGTGTCGCGCAGCCGCAGGAATTCAGGATGGCGAAACAGTGCGTTGTCGTCGAGATTCACTTTCGCATCGAGGGCAAGCAATTCACCATCCTTGGTGAGGACGAGAGGATTGATCTCGAACATACTCGCGTCGCTGGATTCATAGGCCTCCGCCAGCGCGACGAGAAACTTCACACCGTTTTTGAATGCCACACCGCTCAATCCGAGGCCGAAGGCGAGTTCCCTTGCCTGAAAGGACTGGAAACCGACATTGGGGTCGATCGTGACCTTGAGAATTTTCTCGGGCGTCTCCTCGGCGACCTTCTCGATTTCCACACCGCCCTCGGTCGAGACCATCATCACATTCCGGGCCTGCGTCCGGTCGAGCAGCATCCCGGCGTAAAACTCCCTGTCGATGTTGATGCCTTCTTCGACAAGCACGCGACGGACGATCTTTCCTTCCTCACCGGTCTGTATGGTGACGAGCAGGTTCTTGAGCATCAGTGAGGCATATTTCTCCACTTCGCTCAGTGACCTGGCGACTTTTACACCGCCGTCGAGTAAGAGGGTACGCTGTCTGGGATCATAGATTTTCCCCTTGCCGCGCCCACCCGCGTGAATCTGGGACTTGACGACCCAGATCTTTCCTCCGAGTTTCTTTGCAGTATTGACTGCTTGCTCCGGTGTTCTTGCAATGCCGCTGCGCGGGGTGGGCACACCGAATTTGCGCAGGATATCCTTTCCCTGATACTCATGAATCTTCATGCGTCAAACCTTCTGCTGATGGATGTATTTCGACTATTGTAAGAATCGAAAAATGATGGATTCTATAACATCGCAATAATCTGCGAAATCAGCAACAACGGAAACGGAAGCAACGGAAGCAACGGAAGCACACTCGTTCCGGTGCGGAGCAGTCAACGGTCGATACGCTGACGCCAGATCCGGAGCACATTCCCTCCGAGAATGCCGTATATCTGCTGTTCCGTAAATCCCTTGTGCATCAACGCACGGGTGAGCATCGGGAGATCGGTCACGTCGTTGAGGCCGACGGGCGTCAGATTGATGCCGTCGAAGTCTGATCCGAGTCCTACATGTGCCGGACCGGCGACACGGACAGCATGATCGATATGTGCGACAACATTTTCGATGGTACAGAGTCCGGCAGCCATGGCTTCCGCCACCAGCGCGTCATACGCCTGCAGATAGTTCTCTCCACGATCAGGATGCTCCTTCTTCAACGCCTGCATACGTCGTTCGAATGCACGCATTGCGGCGATGCGCTGCTTCGTCAGATTCGAAACCAGAAAGACAGGAAAAAAATTTATCATCGCCACACCGTCACTACCGGCAATCATGCGTAACTGTTCGTCGCTGAGATTGCGATGATGCGTGCGCAAAGCAGCGCATGAGGAGTGAGAAGCGAACAGCGGCTGCGTACTGATTGCAGCGACATCGTGGAATGCACGTTCGCCAAGATGCGAAACATCAACGAGGATGCCGAGAGAGTCCATCAAGCGGACAAAGTCTTTTCCTTTCTCCGAAAGTCCTCCACTAACCCGGCCTTCGTGTTCATCCTTCGAACTCGTTGCCCATTCATGGCTGTTGTTCCAGGTCAACCCGAATGCCCGCAGGCCGCGCCGGTGCAGTTCCAGAATCCGTTCCCGCTTTCCTTCGATACTGCGGCCGCCTTCCAGTGAGAGGATGACAGCGAGTTTGTCTTCACGTATAGCGCGATCAATATCGTCGTGCCCGGTGGCGAGCAGCAGCATATCCGGCATGCGATCGACCATAGCCTTCATCGAATCGATGGCCTCAAGCGTGTAGCGCCAGGCGGCAGCACCCTTGTGCCGGGTCGGCACCCAGACGGCAAATATCTGTGCATCGACACTGCCTTCACGCAGACGCGGGATGTCGGAATGTCCCTTTTTGCTGCGAACAGTGATATCCCCACCACGCAGAACGCGGCCGAGCACATCGTTGTGGCCGTCAATGACGGGGGAGGCCCGGTGCATGGACTGATAGGATTGTGCGCTCATGGTGGTGTGCACGAGGAGAAGTGTGAAAAGAACAGGCCACAAGGTGTGCATTGCATATCCGGAGAGAGGAAAAAACATGAAACGGGCATACCATGCGTCGGAGACGATGGCATGCCCGTTTTTCATAACCTGGGTGACAGTGAGGCCGTCAACCCGACTGAATGGGAAAACGGATTATTCCTCACCTTTCTTGATCGTTTGAACGTCAAGGCGGACGTCCTGGGCGAACTTCTTCAGTTCATTCATATGCTTGCGCACACGTGTCCCGGCCGCTTTGTTTCCCTTGACGAAAAACTTCTCGAAATCCTGCTCGAACGACTGTACCAAATTGAGCAGTTCCTGATATTTGTCCATAAAGGCCTCCATCTATGACGGTCAGTGTTGGGAAATCTAACAACATCTGCAAAATATACGACTCAGGCCATACATGCAAAACATTGGAATGCCTCTCTCCGGTCTTTTTTTGTACATTGAGTTGCGCAGAGTGGCAGCAGCCCGCCGGCTGTCTCACCGTTCCGGTCACAATTCTGCAGATGTATCAAGCCCGGCACACCCCGCTGCGGGATGGAATTATCCGGCGGAACCAGCAAGGTGAAAGTATGAAATACGAACAGGAAAGAACACAAATCACGATCTTTCTCAGGCGCATGCTCCTGTCGGGATTGACGGTCGGATCGGGCGGCAATATCAGCGTACGTATTGCCGGAACAGATGCATTCTGCATCAGTCCGACCGCAGTGGCCTATGACAGCATCACGGCTGCTGACATTGTCGTCATGCGCAGCGACGGGAGCATTCTGGATTCCGCACGCACCCCATCATCCGAATGGCGCATGCATGCGGCAGTGTATCAGGCGCGGGCGGAGGTCATAGCAGTCGTCCACACACATTCCCCGTATGCCGCTACATTCGCCTGTCTCCGTGAGGAAATACCCGCGGTACATTATCTGCTGGGCTTTGCGGGGCGGAAAGTCCCGCTTGCTCCGTACGCGACCTACGGCAGTGAAGAACTCGCAGCCGCTGCGGTCACCGCGCTCGGCAATGAATTTCATGCCGTGCTGCTTGCGACACACGGACTACTCGCTGTCGGACGGAATCTCGAGCATGCTTTCACCGTGGCCGAGGAAACCGAATTCGTTGCGCGCGTCTACTGGCAGGCCCGTGCGATCGGTACTCCGGCCGTACTTCCGGATGATGAAATGCAGCGAATCACAGAACGATTCCGTCATTACGGTTCGCAGGAGAACACGCACGATGAGTGAGGCCGTATGTTTCTTCCGATGAGTCGCGCGGAAATAAACACCCTCGGCTGGGATGAGGTGGATGTCATTCTGGTCAGCGGTGATGCCTATATCGATGCACCGCAGATCGGGATCGCTGTATTGGGCCGCGTGCTGATGCATCACGGGTATCGTGTCGGTATCATCGCCCAACCCGATATCACGACGGCACAGGATATCACACAACTCGGAGAACCCCGTCTGTTCTGGGGTGTCAGTGCGGGCAGCGTTGACTCAATGGTTGCCAATTATACGGCATTGAAGAAGAAACGCCGCAGCGACGATTACACTCCGGGAGGGAAGAATACGCGGCGTCCCGATCGCGCCGGCATAGTCTACAGCAATCTGATCCGCAGCCATTTCAAACACACCGTGCCGATTGTGCTCGGCGGCCTCGAAGCGAGCCTGCGGCGTATTGCCCACTACGACTACTGGAACGACACGATCCGGCGATCTCTGATATTCGATGCGAAAGCCGACCTGCTCGTCTACGGCATGGCCGAGCGTACGGTCGTGGAAATCGCTGATCGAATACGACATGATACAGCGTTACACGGCCTCCCCGGTACCTGCGAAATCGCACGCACGGTGCCGGAAGGATATCTGTCTCTGCCGTCGTTCGAAGAAGTGCGGGAGGACCCCGACGCTTTCATGCGCATGTACCGGGTGTTTTATGAAAACACCGATCCGGTGACTGCACGCGGACTTGTGCAGGCCCACGGCGACCGTCTGCTGTTGCAGCATCCCCCTCCCGCCTATGAGAGCGGGGATGAACTCGATGCCATTGCTTCCTTGCCCTTCCGGCGCGATGCGCATCCATTCTACCGTGGGAAAGGCCGTATCCCTGCACTCGATACCATACGATTCTCGTTACAGACGCATCGCGGTTGTTACGGCGAGTGCAATTTCTGCGCCATTGCCGTGCATGAGGGGCGCCGTGTGCGCTGGCGCAGTGAGCGCTCCATACTCGGGGAAGCGGACGCTCTGACAGGTCACCCGCATTTCAACGGCATCATCCCTGATGTTGGCGGTCCGACGGCCAACATGTACGGTTTCGAATGCGCGAAAAAAATCGGGTCGGGCGCATGTACGGAAAAGCGATGTATGTATCCTGAACTCTGCCGGCAGTTGCCGGTCGATCATTCCCGCTATACACAGTTGCTGAAAAAGCTCCGGCGCATCGAGGGAGTGCGCAAGGTCTTCGTCGCCAGTGGCATTCGTCACGACCTCGTCATGGGAGATGCGCGCTGCGGTATGGCTTTCATGGAGGAGCTCGTACGGCACCATGTCTCCGGGCAACTCAAGCTCGCTCCCGAGCATAGTGAGGACAGAGTATTGCGGCGCATGGGAAAGGGCGGAAGCGAGGCGTTGCTCGATTTCCGTCAGCGTTTTTTTTCCATCTCACGCAACGCAGGAAAAAAGCAGTTCCTCACCTACTATTTCATTGCGGCCTATCCGGGTTCGGAGGAAGGGGACATGCATGCACTGCGACGCTTCGCAGCCCGTGATCTCGGGATCGCTCCCGAACAGGTACAGGTATTCACACCGACACCAGGGACCTGGGCAAGCGTCATGTACCACACCGGCCGTGATCCCTTTACCGGAGAACGGTTGTTCGTTGAAAAGGGATTGCGTGGGAAACGGCGTCAGAAGGAGATACTCGGTGGGGGGTGAAGAATGGCAGCACAGAGCCCACGGAGCGCACAGAGACCGGATACCCGAAAAGTACCCTCGATTTTTATCTGCTTTTATGCGTATCTTTCACTCTGATGTTACGTAGACAGAAAAATGAACCATTCAACAAATCAATTCCGGAGTATCTGATGAGATTATATTCTCGCCTGGGATTCCTCTTATTGCTGTT
>JAGTUW010000214.1 GCA_018224345.1 Bacteroidota bacterium | reverse complement strand
GTTGCCGTCGACCGGGGGATGTCCGGGCGGAAGGCCCTCGATCTCCGAAGGTTCGCTGATAATGATGTCTTTCGGTGGCTGGAACATTTCGACTGTCGGACGGAAGTCGGTTTCGAGTTTGGTCGCGGTCATGGTCAGTTCCTCATCGCCCATCAGAATCTGCGATCGTAATGTCAGTCCTTTCCACACCGACATGCGCATGCCCATCATCGGCATGCTGTAGACATCGCAGATCTTGCCGAGGACTGTGTCCTTGCCGACTTTCTCACCTTGACTGCGCAGCAGGTACGATGCCTGAAAATCCTTCAGCTCTTCATCGGAAAAGTCTCGCGTCATTTCGATAATCCGCATCGTGTCGTACGGAGTGCGCGTGCCTTCCTGCGTTCTCATATCGATGTCGTACAATGTATTGCCGCTGATGATATCCATGCGATGGACTTCCTGCGTTCGGCCGTCAATGGTGAAGGACATCTCATCAACCATTTTCTGATACATCCCGTAGTTGGCGATGATATGTGTTTTCTTGCCCGAGGCCGCTCCTCCGTAGGTATAATCGATACGGGCTTGTTCCACGTTGAACAGTTTGACGGCCGGAGGTGTGCTTTTCAGAGTTTCGCCGGATTCGGAGGAACAGGCGACGAGCAGCAGGGCGAACACCGTGCTGAAAAGAAGGGAAGAACGAATAGGCATGGCTTCCTCTGCAAATAATGTAAAGACAAGAAGGAAAGTGGGCAGTGAGGGATTCGAACCCCCGACCTTCTGGGTGTAAACCAGACGCTCTGAACCTGCTGAGCTAACTGCCCGAGCCGTCATAACAAAGTAAAATACAATTTTCCCACGTCATTTGCATATGCTGCGCAAGGGGCGAAAGAAATACCGGAAATGATGGCAAGAATCGTGAGCGCGTCTTTCATCATCCATGCTCCGGCTTCAGGAAAGCGGAAACGGGGGACAGAAGTATTCGGTTACTTGCGTCAGGGCGAAATAGGGGCTATATTTTACTCTGTCTCTACAAGGTTCTGCTATGATCAAAGTTACCTTTTTCATCAATCGCGGGGAAGAAAGCCAGACCTATCTCGAAAAGAGTCTGTTGCCTCTCTTGAAGGAACTGCCGGATGTCCTGCGTCTCGAAGCCGCGGAAATTGTGGCGTCCGCCTCGGGCAATATCAACGCGCGTATGATGGTCGATGTGCTGTTTGAGGACGAAACGCGTATGAATCTCGCCTTCGCATCAGCGGAAGGACGTCGCATCTCACGTGAAATCATGAACAGTGCCGGTGCCGGTCTGGAAATGATCACCGCGCAACCACTCGTCTGAGCGCTCAACCTTGCTGTCTCCCCGTTTCTTCATATTCCGGATGCCGCACGCATGAAATTCGACACTGTTGTCCTCGCCACACGTAACCCGCACAAAGCGGAAGAACTGCGGGCCATGCTCTCCGGGCTGCCGCTCACTGTCAAGGACCTTCGCGATTTTCCGGATTGTCCTGAAGTCGAAGAAGACGGCCGGACGCTGGAGGACAATGCCTGGAAAAAGGCATCCGTTGCGCATTCCTGCACGGGTCTTCCGGCGATCGCCGATGATACGGGATTGGAAGTGTACTATCTCCTCGATGCTCCGGGTGTGTACTCGGCACGCTATGCGGGAGAAGATGCAACCTATGAAGACAACAACCGGAAACTGCTGAATGAATTACGGCAGATTCCCGCACGCAAACGCCAGGCGCGCTTCCGTTGCATCGTGGCACTGGTGCATGGTCAGAACGAACAGCTCTTCGAGGGGAGCGTGGAAGGAAACATTCTCTTCTCACCCCGCGGCACGAACGGCTTTGGGTATGACCCTCTGTTCCGTCCCGAAAACTTCACCCAGAGCTATGCCGAACTGGATGAGGAAAAGAAAAATGCCATCAGCCATCGCGGACGGGCCATGAAAAAACTGATTTCCTTTCTCAAGGATTGATTCCATTATCTGAATAAACACGAGAGTCCGTTATGCGCGGTATCCGATATATTCCGCTCACCATGATTATTGTTTTTCTCTCCGCCTGTACCGGGGATGCCCCGACACTGCACAACGACGGTACGGTCCTCTACGCCGATGCAGGGTACTATCCGTCACTGCAGGGGAATGTGTGGGAGTACCGCGTCGACAGCATACGAGGCGGTGTAACGCAGCAGGGGGCGGCGACACTGCGTGCAAGAACACTCGGGACATTCACGAACGGGGATGTGGAATACCGTGTGCAGGTCAACGAGATAACGCAGGGCATGGAAACGGAATACGACACGCTCTATGTGTACAAGACCGAAGAAGGCGTGCGGCTGTCGAGTCCGGGCCTGCAATCCCTCAGTGAACTTCCGGATCTCCCCGGTATAACTCCCGGAGATATTCCACGTGATTTTCTCGTCGTGCCCTATGCGACCTTTCAGTCGACCTGGGACATTCTCGATATCGAGTTCAATCAGATTCCATTGCTGACGATTTATTTTCGGTTGAAAGGGCGCTATCTGGGAGTCAGCGAGGCTGTGACCGATCTGCGTACGTTCCCCGTATGCGCCCGCGTTCAGTTGATCTACGAGGCGCAATTCCCGAATCCGGAAAACCCTACGGATATTTTCAATCCCATCCGTATCAACGAAACGGCAGACTTCTACTACACACGGCCACAGGGTCTGGTGCTGGCCGAAGGATCGGCCGCGATCTTTCTGCTGATCCGTGGCGGCATTCCCTTTGAACGCAGCTATGCGCGTGTCCGCCAGGAAATCACCGGTATGACGATCACACAACCAGATCCCTTCTGCATCGACACTCCGGATACCCCCTGAAGAATGCACGCCGCCTCCTGTCTCTCGACCACGAGGGTGACGTCCCTGCCTTTTCCCTTGCAATATATAGCCCGATATCGCTAATATTGGGCTTGTACCTGTTTTCTGAAATTAACCATCAATGAGACATGAAGCCAGTACAGCATTCACAGCACCTCTTGTTTATCGGACTCGTCCTTCTTTCGATGGCAATCGCTGCCCCCGTTCTCCAGGCGCAGCAGAAAAACAGCGTCGTTGCCGAAATCGGTGATTATGAGCTGACACTCGGAGAGTTTGAACGTCAGTTCATTCGCAACAACGGTGGGGAGACCGTCGCTGCCCGTTCAAAAATGGAAGAGAGGAAAGATTTTCTTGAGCTTCTCGTCAAGTATCGTCTCAAAGTGCTCGAAGCACGTGAAAAGGGCTACGACCAGGATGAGGATATACTCAGGGAACTGAGCGAATATCGTAATTCATTGGCAGTGCCCTATCTGATCGAGCGCGCGCTGATCGACCCGAAGATCGAGTCGCTCTACGAGCAGCGTCTCGAGGAGGTGCGTGCGGCACATGTGCTGATACGTATTTCCGTAGACAGTACCGGTATCGAGGACACCTTGACGGCTTACAATAAAGCGATGGATGTTATCCGCATGGCGCGGGACGGCGTACCTTTCGACAGTCTCGCGCGTACGTACTCCGATGATCCCGGCACGAAAGACCGTGGAGGAGATCTGCTCTGGTTCAGCGCGGGAATGACTGTGCCGGAATTCGACCAGGCCATATATGCAATGTCGCCGGGCCAGGTGCGTCCGCGTCCGGTACGGACAGCCTTCGGCTACCATGTCGTCAAACTCATCAATCGCCAACCGGTGCGTGGGGAAATACAGGTCGGCCACATCCTTGTGCGTACGCCGCAGGATGCGCCGGATGATACGACCGCCGCCTATGAGAAAATCACCAGCATACGTGACTCGTTGCGAAGTGGAGAACGTTTCGTCGAGCTGGCGCGCAGGAACTCGGAAGACCCCAGCAGCGCGGCTGACGGGGGAGACCTCGGCTGGGTTGGACGCAACAAGTTCGTACCGGATTTTGAAGTCGTCGCCTTCGAACTCGAGCCGGGCGAGATCAGCCGGCCGGTCCGCACACCCTTCGGATATCATCTTATTACCGTTTTCGGCGAGCGTCCTCCGAAAGAATTCGAAGATGCCCGGCAGGAACTCAAGGATCTGTACCGGCGATACAGTTTTGAAAAAGATGAACAGGAATTTATTCGCAATATCGTAGAGAAACATAATGCGAACGTGCAGGAGGATGTCACGGCCATGATCATCTCCAGCGTCGATACAACCGCGACGACCTCCGCTCCGGGCTGGTACAACCGTATCACCGATGCACTGAAGGACAAGGTCTGGGTGCGCTTCGACGGGCACCGCGTAACGGTGGGCGATGCGATCCGCATTATTGAACGTGATCAGGACATGCAGTCCCTCCCCCTCAATCGCAGTTCCCTGGCGGGAATCGTCAGTATGATCGCGGAGAAGGAGGCCCAGCGCCTGGAAACTGAAGACCTCGAAACGCGCTTTCCGGAATTCGGCGCTCTGATGCAGGAATATCGGGAAGGTGTGCTGCTGTTCCGCGCCGAGCAGGAATCGGTATGGAATTCCGTGCAGGTCGATGAAGACCGGCTCAGGGACTTCTGGGCAAAACGCAAAGCCGACTTTACCTGGCCTGACCGTGTGCGCTTCAGCGAAATCTTTGTCACCAGCGACAGCCTCGCAGAGGTCTTGCGCGACAGCCTCGACAACGGTGTGGATTTCGCCGAGCTGGCTGCGCGTCATACGCAGCGTGCAGGGTACAAAAACAAAAACGGCGACTGGGGCTTTCAACCCTATGATGCAAATGAACTGGCCCAGAAAGCTGCGGAGAGCCAGCCCGGCTCGATCGCCGGTCCGATGAAATACCAGTACGGCTACTCGATCATCAAGGTGATGGAAAAGGACCAGGCCCGCGAGAAAACCTTCGACGAGGCCAGGTCCGAGGCCTCCAGCAAATTCCAGGAATATGAAAGCAAACGTCTGGAACGGGAATGGATCCGGGACCTCAAGAACAAGTTCGGTGTCACGATTCATGAGGATGTGCTGGAAACGGCTTTCTCTGATCTCAAGTTGAAATAATCCTGACGTGATCGAAATGCGCTCACAGTGGTTTACGGGAAATGCGTTTCCCCGTTTATGGTATGTAGTACGAATTGAAGTATGGTATCCGTGAAATTACAATTGTTTCTCGGCGTCGCGGCGCTCATTGCGTTGCAGTCTCTGACTTCCTGTTCCTCCGTTCCCGAATCCGTCATCGCCCGCGTCGGTAGTGACACTATTTCGGTCGGGGAATATGAACGAATGTATCTGCGGACACGATTTGCACCACCGCAGAACATGAATGATCGGGAGGATTTTCTTTTTTCTCTCATCAATTACAAATTGAAACTGCAGGAGGCGGAAGCCCGGGACCTGCATCGTGACCAGACGTTTCAGAGTGAACTGGAACAGTACCGCGATCAACTCGGACTGACCGTCCTTTTTCAGGAGGAATTGGTAGAACCCGGAATCCGGGCGCTCTACGATCGGCGTCTCGAGGAAGTGCTCCTTCAGCATGTGGTCATCCGCTACAAAAAGAACGATGCGGGAGAAAACGACACACTGACAACGCGACGTATGGCGGAAGAGGTATTAGCCCTCGCGCACGAAGGCGTGTCTTTCGATACGCTTATCGCACGTTACAGCGATGACGGCAGCAAGGAACGCACAAACGGTGTACTCGGCTGGTTCATTGCCGGAACGAGCTTTCCCAAACTCGACGATATGATGTATGAGATCGAACCAGGGGAAATCGCGCCGCAGTTGTTGCGTACCGTGTTCGGGTATCATGTGTTCCGTCTGCTCGACCGCAAACCTGCGCGGCAGCGCCTGAGGGCCGCACAGATACTGCATCGCCTCGATCTCGACAATCCGAATGACACTACGGAGGCGTATGCCGCATTGGCCCCGGTACTCGATTCCCTCCAGCGCGGTCTGGCGACCTTCGAGGAACTGGCACGGCGGCATTCTCAGGACACTCTTTCTGGTCCGGAAGGCGGTGACCTCGGCTGGATGGAACGCGGCTCCAATATTGAACCGAGCTTCGAAGAAGTACTCTTCAGTCTTGCTGTTGGAGAGACCTCCCCGATTTTCAGGACAGCCTTCGGCATGCATATCATCAAGGTACTCGACGAGGAACCTCCACGACCGTTCGAAGAACAACGTGACCATCTTCGCACCGTCTACACCAATGAACGCTACGAGATGGATCAACGAAATTATCTTGCACGGCTGCGAGAAAAATACCAGTTCAGTCCCAACACAACTGTGATCAACCGTCTGGTCTCACGCATCGATTCGACGGTCAACACCTCGACACCGGGATGGGAACGCAACCTCCGTAAGGAGGATATGGACGCCTACCTGTTCCGCCTTTCCTACGGCCCGGTTACCGTTCGTGAAGTCATATCCTTTCTGAAAAAGGAACCGTCTCTGCAGATGCGCAGGATTACCAACGGACTGCTCGACACGCTTTGCACCGAACTGGCCGGGCGGTTGGCCGCACTCAAGGAGGCCGAAAGGATCGAGGAGAGCAATGAGCAGTTTCGCCACCTGTTTACCGAGTATCGTGAAAGTACGCTCATCACCATGCTCGAGGATCGTGAGATCTGGGACAGGAACGAGACGGATGAAAGCAAACTCCGCGCCTGGTTCGAGGATCGCCGGAACGACTTCCGTTTACCCCCGCGCGTGCAATTCGCGGAGATCTATACATACGTCAAACCCTATGCGGATCGTTATCTTGATTCCCTTCTCGCAGGGACGGACTTTCTGGATCTTGCGTCCCGCCGCACACAGCGGCCGGGATATTTCGACCGTCGCGGTGTGTGGGACTACGTTGAAATCGGTGCCAACGAACTCTCACAAGCGACACAGCAGATGGTGATTGGCGATGTCGCGGGACCGATACCCTTCCAGAGCGGGTTCAGTCTCATTAAATTGCTGGATCGAGAGGATGCCAGACTCAAGACATGGGAAGAAGCACGTCCCGAAGTCCTCAGCGCCTACAAGGAACGGCGCGCCGGGGAGTTGCGCGAAGAACTGCATCAGCGGTTACGCGAAAAATACGGCGTTGAAATATGGAAACAGCATCTTGAGAAGACCTTCCCCGTCAAGGAATCCTGACGGGAATTCAGCGCCACGACAACGGCATCCATGCATCGATTTTTCCCTTGTCATGCATTGCACCCCGGTGTACTCTACATAGATATCAATTTTCAGAGATCGGCTTCATGCGACCACACCTGCTTACCTTCTGTTTTCTGCTCCTTTTCACTGGCCCCGGACTGCAGGCGCAGGACGACGGGCGGGTGCTCGACCGTATCGTCGCTGTCGTGGGCAACGAGATCATCACCGAGTCCGAATTGCAATTGCAGATTCTGCAGGCAACAAGTGCGAATCCCGGAGATACTGACCCCTCGCTGCGTATGCGCATTCTCGAAGCGATGATGAATGACAAACTGATCCTTGCCCAGGCGGAACTCGACAGTGTCGTCGTGCCGCCGGAGGAAGTCACGCGCCGGCTGGATGAGCAGGTGCGGCGTCTTACCCGCGCCTACGGTTCCGAGCAACGCCTCGAAGAAGTGGTCGGCATGACTATCGCGCAGATGAAACGGGAATACAGGGATGATATACGTAAACGTCTCATGATCGAGATGATCCAGCAGCAGGAACTCGGCATGATCGAGGTCACCCATCGTGAGATAACGGATTTCTACCGGACGTACCGCGACAGCCTGCCGCCGGTCCCGGAGCAGGTGCAGTTGCGGCAGATCGTGCGTTTTCCCCGTGTGACGGATGACTTCAAACAGGCCGCCCGCGACAAGGCGCAGTCGATACTCGATTCGCTCCATGATGGCGCATCATTCGAGGAAATGGCACGCAGACACAGCGACGACCCGGGGTCGGCCCGCAGCGGTGGTAATCTCGGATTGGCACGACGTGGTGTTTTCGTCCGTGAATTCGAGGAAGCCGCCTTCGCTCTCGCGGAAGAAAAGATATCCGACATCGTGGAAACACAGTTCGGTTTCCATATCATCAAACTTCTGGAAAAGAAGGGTGAAGCTATCCGTCCCCAGCACATTCTTGTCAAAGTGGAAAAAACCGGGGAGAGCGATCAGAGCACCATCGACACACTCAATGCGCTACGCGCACGCATTCTCGCCGGCGAAAGCTTTAAGGAGTTGGCGATGCAGTACTCCGAAGATGAGGAAACCCGGAAATTCGGCGGCAGTCTCGGTACAATCGAAGTGTCCGAATTGAGTGATGAAATCCGGGTGGTGCAGCAGCGCCTCTCCCCCGGCGAGATCAGCGAACCATTCAAACTGACGCTGGACCGGGATTATGCCTACGCCATTCTGCAGTTGCAGGACCGTATTCCCCAGCATCCGGTGTCGCTGGAAGACGATTATCAGCGCATCGCCAATTTCGCAAGGATTTTCAAGCAGAATCGGCTCTACAATGAGTGGATGGAGAAGATCAAGGATAATGTGTACTGGGACATCAAGGAAATCTGATGCCAGTGCTGAACAGGTCCTTCCCGGACGATCGGGACATGACAGACGGGCGGGCAGGGGAGACCACGGACTGAACACGCAATAAGGAGTGTGGCCATCAAGCTTTTATTCGAAGAATACGACCTCGAAAACGGGTTGCATGTCATTCTGCATCAGGATCGCACCCTGCCGATTGTCGCGATCAATCTCTGGTATCATGTCGGCTCGAAAAACGAACACGAAGGTGAGAGCGGGTTTGCGCACTTGTTCGAACACATGATGTTTCAGGGCTCGGAGAATGTCCCCGCCAACATGCACTTTCATTACGTGCAGAATGCGGGCGGGACGCTGAACGCGAGTACCAGTTTCGATCGCACAAACTATTTCGAGACACTTCCCGCACACCAACTTGAACTTGGCCTGTGGCTGGAAGCCGATCGCATGAACAGTCTCGCCGTGACCGAGCGCAATCTCGAAACCCAGCGCAGTGTGGTCATGGAGGAACGCCGGTCGCGCTATGACAACCAGCCCTACGGGACGATGATAATGGAGCTGTTTTCCCGCGCCTACAAAATGCAGGCGTATCGTTGGCCGACTATCGGGAGCATGACAGATATACAGGCGGCAACGCTGGAACGGGTACAGGCCTTTCATGCCATGTACTACCGCCCGGAAAATGCCTCCCTCTGCCTGGCCGGGGATTTCGATCCCGCCACGGCCCGCCGGCTTGTCGAGCGATATTTCGGCGGAATAGAAAACGGTCCCGGTGAGATGTTTCGTCCTTTCGTCCATGAACCGCCACAGCATACGCAGGTACGGGATTACGTGTATGACAGTATTCCGCTGCCCGGACTCATGGCGGGGATGCATATTCCCGACATGAATGCCGATGATTTCATCCCTCTCGACATTCTCTCCTCCATTCTCACATCGGGTGACAGTTCGCGTTTCTATCAGCGCTTCGTCTACGAGGCGCGCAGCGCACAGTCAGCGCTTTCCTACGCGTTCGATCTCGAACAGCCCGGCCTCTTTCTCTTTCGTATCATCGCACAACAGGGGAAGACGCCGGAAATGCTGGAGACCATGCTCTGGCAGGAACTCGATGAGATCAGGCGCAATGGCGTGTTGGAGAGGGAATTGCTGAAGGCGAAACATCGCATTGAAACGATGTATGTACGTTCGATTTCCTCGCTGCAATCGCGTGCCGACATACTCAATTCCTTCCGCGTGCTGTCCGGGAATCCGGATACGGTGAATCAGCACCTTGAGAAAGTCCAGGCCGTGACACTCGATGATGTGCAACGCGTTGCCGCGAAATATCTGACTGAACACAATACGACCATGCTCTACTATCTTCCCTATCCAAAAAAATCTTCGGAGCAGGTATGACTGATATCACGACGCAGGGACTCGACCGCTCGCGCGTGCCCGGTCCGGCCACGCCGAAGGACATGAGCTTCCCCGACTATTTCGAACATCAACTGGGCAATGGTCTGCGCGTGATCGTGTATGAGGAGCATGCATTGCCGCTCGCGGCGGTCAGTGTGGTCGCACACGGTGGCGCCTCGGCCGACGGTCCGCTGCCCGGCATTTCCACGATGATGGCGGAATTACTGATCAAAGGCAGTGCGAATCGTAACGCCAACGACATCGTCGAAGAAATCGAATTTCTGGGCGGCAGTATCGGGAGCGGCGCAGGGTGGGACAGCACATCGGTCGGTCTCAATATACTCTCACGGCATCTGCCGAGTGCCTTCGCCGTGCTCGCCGACGTGATACGCAGTCCTGCGTTTCCGGAAGAGGAAATCGAACGCGTGCGTGAACAGCGTCTGGCTGATATTTTGCAGCGCAAGGCGAACCCGTCGGCACTGGCACATGACCGCTTCTGCGCCGCCGTGTACGGTGCGCATCCGTACGCGCAACCGCTCGACGGTCATGCGTCCATCGTCGCCGCACTCGCGGATGCGGAAATGCGATCACTGCATGCGCAGCTGTTTGCTCCGGACAACATGTTCGTCATAGGTGTGGGCGACATTGATCCTGAGGGCTTTGTCAGGCAGTGCGAACATGCCT
>JAGTUW010000213.1 GCA_018224345.1 Bacteroidota bacterium | reverse complement strand
TCGGAACTGACACGCAACTACCGGATGAGCGCTGGGAAAGGCGCGATCAAGGGAGGATTTTTCGGGCGCGCAGCCATCGAGCAGGTGCTCTCCCAGGAAGGCGTCGTGGGTATCCGCTATTACTACGCGAAAGAGAACAACGAACGTCCGGTGCTGATCATGGTCGGTGTCGATGAGCATGGCCGCGACCTGGTCGACGGTTTCCTTGCCGAGCGCTCCGTACCCTGTCCTCCGTTCTGCGGTGACTTCAATCCGCTCAACAGCTGAGCACGCAGCGCACCGCCTTCCGCCGTTGCAAGCGGGAGGCGGGATATGTGTGATCCCATATCTGTGTACGAACACCCCGGTATATGCCGATCATTGTAACGAGAAAGGACAAGAACAATGCAGGAAAGAAAAGAAAACACCGTACAGGATGATACAAACAGAGCATCGCTATTTGTCGATGCCCCGATCGCTCCCCCGCTGCCCCGTACAAACGATGAAAGAAAACGTCCGGTATTCACGGGTTTCGAAGACCATACGATCGCACTCGATGAGGCGGGAGCATTGACACGGAATTACCGCATGGCTACGGGACGCGGCGCAACGAAAGGCCGCTACTTCAGCCGTACGGCGCTGGAGCAACTGCTGATGCAGGAAGAGGCGGTGGGCATCCGCTACTATTACGGCGAGGATGCCGAGGGGAAGCCGCAGATGGTCATTGTCGGTGTCGATGCCTACGGACAGGATCTTGCGAATGGCTTTGTATTTGGCCACGCGCTTCCCGTCTCCCGTTTTCATGAGGAGAGCAACGCATTGAATTCCTGAATCGCGTTGCATATGCACGGAAAGAGAGAAAGCAGGATCGTAAGGAAACATACAATTTCAGAATGTGCGGGATGGTTATCATTTGAATAGATGACCATCCCGTCGTATATTTCTGCTGTTCCCGCAACACCGGAGCGAGGATGTATTGTATTTTCCCAACTTTATCGCCGAGATCATTCCCTTTCTTCTTCTCATCCAGGATGCAGGTCAGGATGATATTCGCAGGCAGGTCCTGGCCATAGCCTTTTATGCCGCCTATACTGTGGCGATACCCCTGCTTCCCGGTTTGATCGGCCTCAGATGGCTGGATAAACCGTACCGTTTCTTCGTATATCTGCTGGCATTCACTTTCTTGACCGAATTGGCGGGGATGCTTCTGAGCAGGATGGAGATTCCGAATCTCTGGCTGTACAACACATACACCGCGATTGAATACACCCTGTTGATGCTGATCTTTTCAATGATCAACCAGAATGAGCGTATACGGCGTCTGCTTCTCTTCAGTATCCCGGTCTTTCTCGTCATCTGGATATTCTCAACCTTCATTCTCAAAAGCTCCGACCAGTTTCAGGGTATTTTTCTCTCCATCGTCAGTGTTGTATTCGTGATTATTTCCGTCGCGACCCTGATCAATGAGATGCGCAACAGCGAAGTGCTTCTGGTGGACAACCCGGTCTTCTGGTTTTCCTCGGGTGTGCTGATTTATTTTGCCGGCAATGTTATCGTCTTCGCCCTGATCGATCAATTGCTCGGGGAGTCGGAAGCCGCACTGTACAGCGGCTGGCTGATTCACGCCGCGATGAATGTCACCAAGAATCTGCTTTTTACTATAGCGATCATCAGCACCGGCGCGCCGAAGCGGGTCATCGGCGACTTGTACAACGGGATCCGGATACAACAGAAAAACAGGTGATCGGGAGCCGTGCGTTTACAGCGGCCTTCCCGACTGGCATTTATAGCTATAAAATCGTATTCTATGCACCCATGAGAACCGTCCATTCGATTCTCCAGCGCGATTTGAAAAAACAGGTATGATGCACGCACCTCCTTGAAAGTGTTGCTCACTTCCATTACCGGAGAGCCCCGTGGAAGATTCAAATACCATGTGGATGGCCCTGATCAGCGGAACAGTTGTTCTGCTGACGCTGGCGCTTGGCATTATCGCCGTGATAATACTGCAGCAGCGGCGTGTATTCGGCCTGCAGCGGCGCAATCTCGAGCAGGTCAAGGAAAGTGAACAACGATATCGCCGACTCGTACAGCTCTCACCGTTTCCGCTGATCGTCACTGTAGATGATCTGATCGTATTCGTCAATGATGCCAGTCTGCGCCTCTTCGATGCACCGCATGAGAAAGAACTGCTCGGCCGATCGATACTTGATTTTGTCATGACGGATTTTGAACGGCGTGACAATGACCGTATCAGACTGATCCTTCAGCAGCGGGAAGAAATTCTGGATGTCAAAGGACAAATGGAAAAACTTGACGGCCAGATCATCGATATCGGAATTACGGCGATTCCCATCACGTACGGGGAAAAGGAAGGCCGCCATATCGTCATTCGTGATATTACGCAGCAGGAACGTCAGAAAGCGGAACTGATCTCGGCCAAGGAGCGGGCCGAGCAATCGGACAAACTCAAGGATGCGTTTATCGCCAACATCTCCCACGAGATCCGTACACCACTGCATATCATCATTGGCTACAGCAACCTGATCACCAACGAGCTTGTCGGACAGACACATCCGGAAATGGATTCCTACTTCCAGGCTATCCGTCGTGGAAGCCAGCGATTGATGCGGACAGTCGAACATATCCTGAATATCTCGAGTATTCAGGTCGGAACATTTACCGTGCAGGACGAGGAGATTCATGTGTCCTCCCGCATCGAGGAACTCGTCCTTGAAATGAAGTCGCTGGCCCACAAAAAGGGATTACTGATCAATTTCACGACGGAATGTCCAGCAGCAATACTGTTTGCCGACAGATACTGTCTCGATCAGGCGGTGACCAATATCATGGACAATGCGATAAAGTTTACGCGAAAGGGGCATGTCGATGTCCGCGTGTATTGTCAGGATCGCCGTGTCTGTATTGAAATCGCTGATACTGGCATCGGCATGTCCCCGGAGTATCTACCGAAAGTCTTCAGCGTTTTTTCACAGGAGGCCTCCGGCTATACACGTCCTTTCGATGGCTTGGGCCTGGGTCTTTCCCTGACAAAAAAATATGTGGAGTTGAACCGTGGTTCCATCACCGTAAAAAGCCGCAAGGGGAAAGGGTCGGTGTTCACACTTCAATTTATCGGCGAGAGAGTCGAGGAAGTTCTTTCGCCACAAGTAGAGGAATTCGACGACAGCATGCAGATCGAGGCGTATGAGAGGACCGTCGATGCGGAAGGGCTATGGTCGGTCCTTTTCGTCGAGGACGATGAGGAAACACAGGAATATATGGCGTCGCAGCTGGCCAGGGAATATAATCTGCGCATCGCGTCAACGGCCGCGCAGGCGTGGAATATTATCGAGAGCACAGCCATCGACCTGGTGTTGATGGATCTTTCGCTGCAGGGAGAGGAAGACGGTATCTCGCTTACGAAGCGCATTCGCAGGGATGAACGATTCGGCGATACGCCCATTATTGCCGTGACCGCACACGCGTTTCCGAAGGACCGTATCCAGAGTCTTGAGGCAGGTTGCAATTCCTATTTCTCGAAACCGTTTCAGGTCGAGGAGCTCAAGAAATCGATGATAGCGCTGCTTCCCGGTAGCGGTCGGCGATCATAAGGGACGCGCGACCACCACGACGGTCTTCGCGGCTCCGACGGTATTCGAGGTTGGGTCGAGTGCTTCGAGCAACGCAATGTAACTGCCGATGCGCACACGCCGACCAGCGTCATCAAGTCCGTCCCACACGACCATTCCCTCACGCCCCATCCCCGTGTTATTCCGCAAGGTCACGATGTGTCTGCCCGCCACATCATAGATGCGCAGGCGCACCTGATTGACGCCGTCGGGGAGACGACAGCGGAACAGACAGAAATCCTCAACGCCGTCACTGTCGGGTGAGAACGGATTCGGGCTGACAGTCAGCGAAATGGCATCGCCGGTCGCTTCCGGAGGAAGTGTGGAATAGATGGAGTTTTGTCTTGCAGGCGTTCCACCGGCGGGATCGGTACAGGAACTCCACGCGGAGGCTCCGAGGTGGTGATAGGCCGGATGCATCAACTCCAGCGAGAGACCGTGACCGTTTGTGCGAAAGGGGTGATGCCAGGATTTGTCATAGACAATGCTGTCGATGGTGTTTCCAAGTGCGTCGAGCAGTAGCCATTCGTCTGCCGTGTTTCCGAGTCCGAGAGAACTCCGGTTCAGAATTACGAGAGGGACGTCCGGTGGTAACTCCCGGGACGTGAAATCAGCGAGTATGCCCGAGTCAGCGGCGATGACGGCGAAGCACCCGGGCGAGATTTCTCCGATGCCTGCGGGAAGAAGGATACGCGAACGCTTGCCGCTCGCATCGGCCTTTCCTGCCAGCGACCAGCGCGAAAGGTCGACCGGCATGTGAGCGGTATTGTAGAGTTCAATCCACTCACAGGAGCCGGAGAGTGGGTCAGGCATGATTTCATTGAACACAAGACTGTATCGTGGGAGGGGGTCCGCCTGTGCAATGCTGACGCTGTTTCTTTCTCCGGGCGTTCCTCCCTGTATCGCGATGGAAGCCGCCCAGTTTTCGCGCAGTGGCGGTACTGTCGCGAGAAGTCGTTCCGCCGAGACACCGCGCTGTGATGACCAGCTTGCAGTGTAGGCAAGAGAATCGATCGTGCGTCCTTCGGCATTACGCAGGATAATATCGTCACCGGTATTGTTCAGAGTTGGAAATGCAGCCGGGATCAGGGCCGTTGCGGGAAGCGAAGGCCACTGTGGCCCCAATGGCAGAAATTGCGCGATAACCACATACCCGCCGGGGGGCAGCACAACATCCTCTGCTGATAGAAGTGCCACAACGGTGCTCCGGTCAGTAAGCGTCCAACCCCGGAGATTGACCGGGTGCTCGCCGCAATTGAAGAGTTCCACCCACTCGGCATCGTTTGTTTCAGGTGCAAACATGATCTCATTAATGATGACCTGTTGCGCATGCAGGTAGGAGCATGCAAAAAATAAAATCAGAACGAAGGAAATAATTCGTAGCATGATGTGTCTCCCTTATGTATGTGCGAAGTGAGGAGCCGCGGCATGGAACGAGTGATTACGGATGTTCTCACGGATGCGGCATGCAGCGATAAACTTACGTCCTGCGGCGCCATCATTCCATGCAGAAGAGTGTCCCGGATTCTTTTTTCCCGCAGATATGTTCTCTGTCATCAAGACAGGAGAAGGAAAACACGCGATTATGAGAATATTGTTGGTCATGCCCCGCTATCTTGACAATGGCAGGAATTCACGTTACATTTACCATGACACGGAATCATCGTAAATCATATGAAGAATTACATAAGCATATTGGCATTGATTCTGCTCCTCGTCGGAAGTGCATTCGGGGGCGCGTTTCTTGATTTTTTCAACGGCAGAAGTGACGGCAACAATATCGTACTGGAATGGAAGACGCGGACGGAAACGAATCTTCTCCGCTACGAGATTCAACGGAAGGCTGGCAACAATGGTGAATTCATCATTCTTGCCACCGTACAGCCGAAGGGATCGAATTCTCTCTACACCTATGTCGATCGATCCGCGTACAAGGATGCGGAGAGCATCTATGGCTATCGACTGAAGATTGTGGAAACGGCCTCCGGGCCGACCTCTTATTCCAACGAAATCACTGTCACACACAGTGTCAGCAGTGTCAAGCGGACCTGGGGAAGTATCAAGGCAATGTTTCGTTGAGCTGTAATGTATCCGTGATGCAGGGCATGCCGAAAGTCATGCCCTTTCTCATATATGTGCCTTGCAGGTCACAGAGTCAAAGTCAGCAGGGCTCGTCTGTTGCGTTACCATCTGACACTTTTTTTTACTCTCAGGAAGTTGTGCCTTGAGCATCTCGAAACGAACCGTTGTCAAGTTCTGCGGAATGCTGATCATTTTTGCAGGATGCTCGGGAGCGTCCGTCCGGCAGGAGAGTACTGCCGGGACTCCGGATATCCGGGTCTGTATTGCCGATCGAGCTCACGAAGTTACGATCGGCATTGTCGAAGGTGCAGTACTGCAGACCGTCGAGGGACGCTATGCGCTCGATGGTTTCTCGGAGATGCGTTGTGTACTTGAAGAAGATGGTGCCGTACGGGTGGTTATGGACGGCAGGCCTGCAAGGACATTCCGGGGAGTCGCACGCTGTTTCTATCGCGAGAGGGGGCATGAGTTCACCATCGAGAAGAGGATATATGCAGATACCCTGCTGATCGCTTCCGATGGCTCCGGTTTGTATGTGATCAACGTGCTTCCGCTCGAGGAGTACCTCAAGAGTGTGCTTCCCAGGGAAATCGGCAGGAACAGGAAGAGCGATGAAATCAATGCCATTCTGGCACAGGCAATACTTGCACGCACCTATGCAATGACGAAAATATCTCTGCCGTTGACACGGTTGTTTGATGTTTATGATGACACGCGGGATCAGGTGTTCGGTGGGTTGACTGGCCGCGATGCGCTCACGACACTGGCCGTAGAGCGCAGCAAGGGACAGGTGCTCACCTATGGGGGAACACTGGCTGAATGTTATTTTCATTCCACTTGTGGCGGACACACGGAAGCGTCTTCGCTGGTGTGGCGCCGTCCCCAATCCAAACCGTATCTGAGAGGCATCCGTGACAGTGGCCGGCATACGGATTATTGTCGTATTTCGCCATCGTATCGCTGGTCCGAAGAATACAGCCGTGAGGAAATCGAGGCCACACTTCGTGCATTTCTGCCTTCCGCGAACGACGCGATTCTCCCTTCCGATATCCCGGCAGAGAAGTGGTATCTGCTCGATATGCTCATTCTCAAACGTGGCGTGTCAGGGCGTGTCACCCTGTTGCAGGTAATCATGGGAAACCGTATGCAGCAGCGGTCCTATTATCTGCATGGAGACAGGATCAGATGGGCACTGCGACAATCCGGAGGGAGTCGTCCTCTGCGTTCGACACTTTTCGATGTGACTCTTTCCCGCAATGCCGCCAAATGGATCGAACGCGTCCGCTTCGACGGTGGAGGGAGTGGCCACGGAGTGGGTTTCTGTCAATGGGGTGCCATCGGTATGGCACGTGCCGGGTATAGTGTCGATGAGATTCTCAAGGCATATTTTCCCGGAACTTCCATGAAACGTTCGTATTGACAGCCTTTCCCGTTTCACATCTTCCACGGTACAAACGATCCCGGCCGCGAGGCTGTGGTATCACCAGCCTTTTTCCTCTCAGGTTCTGAATCTGGGTCGTTGCTTTTTTCCGGGACAGATTAGGAAATGAGTAAAAATTGTAGAAAATTCACAATTTTTGTATTTTTGCACTTTAGTAAAGTCTCCTATTCACTTTCCCTGGAGCAAGTATGGCGAAACCTTTGAGTATACTCTTCGTGACCAGCGAAGTAATCCCTTTCGCCAAAACAGGCGGATTAGCTGATGTTTCCGCCGCCCTTCCACAGGTCATCCGAGAGCTCGGTCATGATATCCGTATTATCATCCCGAAGTATGCCGCAGTCAGTGACCGGAAATTCAAGATTCATGACATCAAGCGTCTGACTGATATGCCCATTCCCCTGGGTGATCGGGTCCTTCTTGGAAGTGTCAAGAGTTCCTTTTTAACGAGCATCAAGTCCAAGGTCCAGGTCTATTTCATCAGTAACCAGGAATTGTATTGCCGGTCAGATTTATATATTGACCCGAAGACGAAGCAGGCCTGGCCGGACAATGATGACCGCTTCATGTTTTTCTCCCGTGGAGTGCTGGAAACGATGCTCCGACTCGGTTGGAAGCCGGACATTATCCATCTCAACGATTGGCAGACAGGTTTGATCGCCGCATTGCTTAAAACCGAATACGCGGACGAACCTCTGTTCAAAAACACCAAGGTTGTTTTCACTGTCCACAATGCCGCGTTTCAGGGGGTATTCCCGAAGGAGTCCTTCCCAAAAACCGGTCTCCCTCCGAAGGTATTCAAGACGGACGGGCTGGAATTTCACGGAGACATCAATCTTATGAAAGCGGGATTGATGTATGCCGATGCAATCACCACGGTGAGTCCTACATACGCGAAGGAAATCCGCAGCGGTAAGGAATACGGGTTCGGACTTGAGGGTGTGTTCAAGAAGAAAGCGAGAAGGACGGTCGGGATTCTCAACGGCATGGATGCGCAGCTCTGGAATCCCGAAGTGGATACGATGATTGCGCAGACCTATTCCGCCGAGAAGCTCGATCGCAAGCAGGAAAATAAAAAAGCGCTTTGCGAACGCTTTCATCTCCCTTATGACCAGACAATCCCCTTGATCGGTGTCGTATCGCGTCTTGCGGAACAGAAAGGCTTCGATCTGATCGAGGAGAAATTGGATGAGTTGATGAAACTGGATCTGCAGCTGGTCGTATTGGGCTCGGGAGAGAAGCGATACGAAGACCTGCTGACCAGGGCAATGAAAAAGTACAAGAAGAAAGTCGGCGTTCATATCGGCTTTGACGAAGCACTGGCGCATTTGATTGAGGCGGGTGCGGACATGTTCCTGATGCCTTCGAAATATGAACCATGCGGGCTCAACCAGATGTACAGTCTCCGGTACGGAACGTTGCCGATTGTCCGGTCGACAGGTGGTCTTGCCGATACGGTTGAGGACCTGACCGACAGGCCCAAGGTGGGCACCGGTTTTGTCTTTGAGAAATACAATGGAAGGCAGATGTTCGATGCCGTAAAAAGGGCTATCGCAGCGTTTGAGGATAAAAATTGCTGGCAGTCCGCCATGAAGCGTGCAATGCAGAAGGATTTTTCCTGGGATGCATCGGCGGAGAAGTACATCGATTTGTATAAGAAAATACTCAAGCAGAAATAACGGAATTCTCCTGGTGTTCTCACTTGCGTGAATTTTCCTTTGATCC
>JAGTUW010000212.1 GCA_018224345.1 Bacteroidota bacterium | reverse complement strand
TTACGAACAAACTGCTGCAGGCAATCAGGGAGCATGTACTTGGCCATACAGTGGGTCTGTACTGGATCAATCTCGACCGCGAACAGATCATCATCGGTGAATTTGTTACGGACAGCAGCAATTTCACGACAGCCAGGCGGATGAATCTTGGCAACGATCTGATCTCACGTGTCGGTCTCGAAGGAAAACCTGCGATTGTCTCGGACATCTCTTCCGCAGGGGAGTCGGATCTTGTTATCTACTATGACAGTACCGAAGGAGTGCGTTCTTTCATCGCGGTTCCTCTGTTTTTTGCTGATGAGGTCATTGCCGTGCTCGCAGCAGACAGCAAGGCGGCCGACGCATTCGGGATGGAGACGATCGCATCGGTCGGCCGCTTTACCTCTTTGATCACATTGTTGCTGGGGAGTTACAATCAGAAATTTGACCTCGCCGCGGATGCACACATGCTCGGAGTGCTTGACATGATGCAGCAACGGATCGAGGAGCATCACGATCCGTATGGGATTGCTGGAGTAGCCACGGAGGCTGTAACTGAGATCATGGACTGGGATTATGTCGCGGTTGTCCTGCACAGTCCCGAACGTCAGGCCTGGATTGTGGTGAAAAGTCTGGCAAAGGCCGCAAATCTGCCTTATATCGCCGAAGGAGTTACCGTCGATATGGAGGGATCCGCCCTCCGGAATGCCCTGGAGAATGAAGACGGGATTATTATCGATGTCCCGGTTGCCCCCGACTGGCGCTTCCATGAGAAAGAAGCAATCAACTCGTTCGGCCAGATCTGCGCGATGCCACTTATAACGAAACGAGCGTATTACGGTCTGATTATCGTCGAGTACAGGGAAACACATCAATACGCAAGACAGGATCTCGCGGTGTTGAAACGTATCGCTGTGCGTGCAGCCCAGGCATTGGAATTGACGCGGTTGAACGAACAAACCCGAAAACATCTCATCATCGATGAGGCGACGCAGACCGCCAGCCGTTCGCTTCTGCTGCGGAGGCTTCATGAGGAACAGGCGCGTCTGAATGCCATCGGCGGAAATGGAGTGTTTTTTCTCGCTGCACTGGACAAGCCCGATGAACTGATTCTCAAACACGGAGAACAGGAGATCGACCGCATCATGGCACGTATCGGAACGACGCTGCATGGCCATGTCAAACCCTTTGACGTGCTCGGGCGCTTCGATCACCAGACCTTCGGCCTTCTGCTGTTGCAGTCCTCGCCAGAGGACGCCTTTCTCCGTGGCGAAAAAGTCCGTAAAGCAGTCGCGGGGAATGTCATGACGCGCGGTGGTGCCGGGTATTCTGTTTCCATGAGTATCGCGGGATGCACGGTAAACCAGAATACAGACGTCGATCATATTTTGAGACTTTCACGGCAGGCCCTCGATCGCGCAGTCGCTGACGGTGGGAATTGTGTGAAAGTGGTCTGATACACTCCGTCCGCTTACGGAATCCTCCCAGACGTCCCACTGCAGAGAGGGCATGACAATATGGCTTGAAAGTTTTTCAATATGGTTGCATATTTAAGCTTGCCCTTTCCGCAATGCAGGAAGAGGGAACAATTCAGGACGTGCAAGGCATCGCTCTTGACGTTTGCCCCCCGTAAGTGGAATCACATGCAGTGATACGGTGTTAAATAAAGAGCAGCATGCTGCATTGATAACGCGAACAGCGGATCGAAGGCCATATCTGCAGCAAGTGGCTGTAAGAACGAAAAATCAGTACTCCCCGCAATCATATCACAAGCAGGTGATTGAGTGAGAATTTCAAAACAATATACGAATCGGGAAAGTCAATCACTTGACAAGTACCTGCAGGAAATCGGCAAGGTTGATCTGCTGACGCCGGACGAGGAAATCGAGCTGGCAAAAAAGATCAAGGCCGGGGGGCCCGGAGCGCAGCTTGCCCTTGAGAAACTGACAAAAGCCAATCTGCGTTTTGTGGTTTCCGTTGCAAAGCAGTATCAGAACCAGGGGCTTTCTCTTGGTGATTTGATCAATGAAGGGAATCTCGGTTTGATCAAGGCCGCCAAACGCTTCGATGAAACCCGTGGGTTCAAATTCATCTCCTATGCCGTCTGGTGGATTCGCCAGTCCATTCTCCAGGCACTCGCCGAGCAGTCGCGTATCGTCCGCCTCCCGCTCAACCGTGTCGGTGCACTGAATAAAATCGGCAAGAAATTCAGTGAGCTCGAGCAGAGCTATGAGCGTGAGCCGAGTGCAAGTGAACTTGCAGAAGAACTGGACATGACTCTGTTCGAGGTTGCTGATACGTTGAAGATCTCGGGCCGTCATATTTCCGTGGATGCACCCTTTGCTCAGGGGGAGGACAATCGACTACTCGATGTCATCCAGGATGACCGCCAGCCGAATCCCGACAATACGTTGTTGTCAGAATCGTTGAAAGTCGAAGTCCGGCGAGCGCTCGGCACACTCAGCGAACGCGAAGCGGAAGTGATCAGATTGTATTTCGGCCTGGATCGCGAACACTCGTTGACTCTTGAGGAGATTGGTGAAAAATTCAATCTTACA
>JAGTUW010000211.1 GCA_018224345.1 Bacteroidota bacterium | reverse complement strand
TCCGTAAATGTCGCCGAATCCAGCGGAGCCCGGTAGGATTCCTCCTTCACGTCCGTTCCGTCGCAGAAATCCACAAGCTGCAACTCCACCGTCCGCATACTGCCGTCGGCGCAGTCACGCTGGTAGGTGATGATGCATTCGATCGTATTTATCTCATTGTGGATCGCTGCAATCTGGCCTGCATGCGGTGTTTCATAATACTTTCCACCCGTCAGCCGGGCCAGGGTCTCGAGATCCGCTGCGTTGATATTATTGCCGATACCGATGGTAAAGAAACGGATTCCGTACGAGTCTGCAAGGGAGATGATCTCGGCCAGTGTACGCGAGGAAGCATTGTCCCTGCCTTCGGTAATCAAGATGACCGCACGGGACACATTGACACCGTCGCTGATCAATTCGAGTATACCGGCGTATGCGCCGTCAAGCCAGGCCGACTTCCCGCCGGCAGGCAGGGCATCGATGGCGGAATGCAGCATCGGTTTGTGTGTCGTCATCTGCCGAGCCACGGTGACACTCGAGGAGAACCAGAGAATTGCGGCCTCCTCCAGGATACCATCCATCATATCAACATAAGCGTACCCTGCCTGCCTGGCCTTTGCGTTTCCGTCGCCGACCATGGAATCCGACGCATCGAAGACTATCGACACCGACGACGACAGCAAGTAATATGGGGTTGAACGCGGACACCACACTGTGAAGTCGGTGACCTCGACTGAATTTTCAAATATCCGGATATTATGCTCCCACAACTCGTAGACACGCCTGCCATCGCAAGCGACCGTAACAGACAACTTGATCGCGGGCCAATCGGTAGTGATCTTTCTGAAGTCCAGATCCGGCTGGGCGAGAACGGCATTCCACCCGAACATGAGGCAGACAAAGACGAAAAACAGTCGGGACATGGGAACCTCCAGGAAATGGATGTCGGAGACCTGTGGAAAACCCGGGCGACCGCAGCTGTCGTCGCGCTGCCCGTTGCAACGGGGAAACAACGATCGGCTGTTTCCCGATATCAGGATCAGGTACTATTTATACTGCGGCAAGGATACCGGTGCACAACAGGCAGTCACACCGATTGCTGCCGCTCAGCGGTTGCCTGATTTCCGGTGTCCGGATCTTCTTTTGCTGATCAGTTCAAGAAAACGTGTCACTTCTTCCTGTCCATACACCGGCTGACGATAATTATGTCCCTGGGCATAGGGACTACCGGGCCGGAAGCCCGCTGCCTTCAACAGCCGACGGATCCGTGCGAGCTCCCGCTTGCTGCGCGCGACCAGGCGAAGCTCATCTCCCTTTTTGTAGAATGCACTGCCTTCGGTTTCCGCCCGATACTCGTCCCTGAATCGAACATATCCATTGCGATCGAAAAAATCCCGCAATTCGGCAATCGTCTCATTTGTCTCAAGCTGTGCCATACCTGCTTCTCCTTACCGGGAATTGACAACGCAGTCGATACACGGATTCAACCCGGATAATAAGGGACTCCCGTTCTGCGTTGCTGCGTTCCTGTAACTGCACGTGCATATCGTGCTACCGGTTTTTACTCGAGAATTAATGGGACAATATTCGCAAATCTGTCCATGCGACGCAAGCCATATCGGAGGATAATAACAGAATCCTGCCGATTCCGGTCTGCACCCCGCGGTCGGAACCCTGCATTGCAGATGGCGTCCTCAAGGCACTGAAGGCAGTTGTTTCCGCGTCTTCCATCCCTTTTCGCCGATTCTTTCCTTGACATGGACCGACACGACGACGAGAAACACGATCAGGGCGATATCGAAAAGGACATTCGCCAGAAAGAGATGCTTCATGAGTTCATACCGGCCATCCCCGAGTATTGCGATGCTCATATCGACCACACATGCGACGCTGCAGAGCAGTCCGACAAGGGCCAGGTCTTTGCGGACATCGGCGTACCTTCGCGCGTGGATGAACACAGCAATAAAAAGAATGAGCAGCAACAACAACGCATACCCCGTCGGGAAGACGCGATATTTGAGCGTCGACCACAGATTGAGCATGAGCGCATTATCGCCTGCAAGCCAGAATCGCTGCTCATATCCATCGCCGACGCGCGGGGTTGTCTTGCTGCGCGGGTCATCGATCGCGTATTTCCCCAGATACACCAGCGAAATATCCTGCATGTTGTCAAATACGTATGTCATCATACGGGGAAAGACCAGCGGTTCGCGATACAGGACGGAGAGTGTAGTGAGATAGGAGAGTTTGTTCTCATGTCGTGCGATACACGCCATCCCCTCCTGCGTGAATGCGGATGCGTGAATACAGGTATCTGCATCGGGCATATTCAGACGACGGAGATGCTCCCCGGGCTGCTCGCTGAACATCAATGCCCCGTAGAAAAGACTGTGGTAGGGATTCTCCTTTGATGCGCCCGCACCGGTGACATGCATCGACGCGAAGGTCAGCATTGCAAGCAACGCCACGGCCAGAGCGGCCAGACGCATATTCGTCAGTGTATCCCTGTATCGCAGGTGAACAATAATCGGAACAGCAAGCGCCGGCCAGTAGACATTGGAGGCTTTGGAAGTCGCGAGCAGGAACACACAAACGATGCTGAACAGAAACGTAGGGAATGACGGTCGTTGTTTCAGAATCAGGATGGAGACAAGCAGAAGGAGAAGAAAAATGAGAGAGGAAGCCTCCTGATAAAAACTGTTGAAGTAGGCCACATAGTCGGTACTTGTCGTCAGCAGGATGAAGGGAAAGGCGATACCGCCGAGCAGCAGGAGTCTGTGTCGTTCATGCTGCCTCCCCCATGTAAACAGAAGCAGGAGTATGGTAACGAGGATCAGTTTGGGGAAGAGCGATACTGACGGCAGATACAGCACGCTCCCGGAGAAGAAGACGCTGCTCAACAGCACACCTGGCAGCCAGAGCACCGCAGCCGATGTCCGCGATTTCGGTAGCTGCATATCCAGATCCCAGTAGGGAATCCAGTAATTGAAAAAGCGCTTTGACCAGTCCTCGCTATCGGGGTCCGGCCAGTTGGCCTCCATTCCGGTCGGCCCCGGGGTCATCCACAGCATGGAGCGTGTGTAATCCCCATTGTCGGCAAGTCCTGTATTCTGCTGAAAATACATCGCGACAACGAAACACAGCAACAGAACAATTTCCAGGGAGCCTGCCATTCTTCCCGAAGTGATATTCAACAGAGACTCCTCGTTCGTACCGTGACATGTGTGATACAGGACTCGTTGAAAAAATCGGGATAATTACGTTGCTGCACAACCCACGTCGAAGCAGGCACACCCCTCACCCCCTGCCAATACCGGAAACGATTGCGGCCACAATACAAAGGCGGGCGAACGCGCCTGTATGGCACGTTCACCCGTCTCTTTTTCTGATGGGTCTACTTGATCAGAATCATTTTTCTTGTTTGTGTGAATTTCCCGGCCACCAGTCTGGCATAATATGTGCCGCTGGGTTGGGGGCCGGTCCCGGTCATCTGCGCATTCCACGTGAACTCATAGCTTCCCGGATGCATGTGTGTTCCGTTGATTACGGTGTCAACCAGTCTACCGTGATTGTCGAAAATCTGCAGGAAGACATGTTCACCACGGGGCAGAGTGAAGGACAGTGTAGTGGAAGGATTGAAGGGATTCGGGTAGTTCTGTGCGAGTTCGTAATTGGGTGCGAGATCGCCTGTCTGACGAACGCCACTGGTCGAATGAGGATCGCCGTGACAAGTCGTACAGGCCATGGTTGATTCCACATTGTGCAGCATGCTGCTTCCATGACAGGTATTACAGGCGGCAACTTCGTCCGGTATCACGTACAGAGGAGTAAATTGTCCTGCGAGTTCGTCGTTCAGTAACTGCACGGCATAGGCCACACAGTCGCCGGTGACACGTGCGCAGCGTTCCTTGCGTTCCATATCACTTACTTTTTTATTCGCTGTTTCGCACCAGAGCGATACCGAAGGATGGCAGAGCGGCGACCCTGCAACATTCTGCGGAAGGGCCTCGCTCAAACGGTTATCGCTGTAACGCTCATCGACAGCGTACTGATTGCTCGTGCTGGTCGGCAATTCCACCTGTGTATACCAGCCGAAGAGTTCGCTGATGAGTTTGTCAGATACAGCCTTTGTGGTCAACAGACAGATGGCCGCGGCCGATCCGTTGATCGCACCGCAGGTCGCTCCCCAACCCGCGCCGCCTCCATGGCCGTAGATCATGATTTCATCAGGGAAGTTCGTGTACGGCTCTCCGACCAGATCGCGCTGCGCCTCGAAAATGGCGTGCAACGCCCCATAACTGCAACCCTTCCCCATATAGTATGCATCGTGACCCTTGATGCGCAATTCTTCGACATCCATCGCAGCATACTGCCATGGCCATTCGGCGAATTGCGCGCTGGCCGCGAGCTGCTTTTTATCGGTTGCACCGAAGACGGTAATCCCTACTGCCGCCGCTGCCGCGCACTTCGTTCCCGTTCTGATAAATTGCTGCCGTGTCAATTGCTTCATCTCGACCTCCGATAGTGTTTGGAAATGTGCTGTATGTGAAACGAGAAAGTGGCGATAACAGCGGCGTTTATTTTTATATCGTAAATATAGGTCGTTATTTTTGTGTATAAGATGGAACTGCGCTCCTGCATGTCAGGACATGTCGTTCCGGACTCCATCAATCAGTCATACATTTACAAAAAAGGCCCGTGCCATGCGCTCGGGCAATATCATTCATGTCCCGGCAGGGACAGACAAAACAGGTTGTACTTCCCGCAAGGTATCAAGGATTTCCACGACCCTTTGATCGGCGACCGAGAGTATCATCCGCGTTCCGTCGCGCCGCACCCGCAATACACCAGCACTCGTCAGCAGTTTGACATGGCGTGAGAGATTGGATTGCTTGATGCCCAGCTGTTCGGGTAATTCGCATTGACAACGTTCTTCGGTGCGCAGAACCTCTACGATGCGCACGCGATTGACATGCGCCAGTGCAGTAAATAATTCGGAAAGTTGCTCGTCAGAGCGGTTCATGACTTCATGAGTTTATGTTCATAGATGCACGAACAAACTCGCATTATATTTTGAGAAAGTCAAGAGCATTCGATTAATTTTTCACGATTTTTTTTTCTTCCCCCGAAATATCTTCAAAAACTGGCCCATTCGCCCGCTTCAGGAGTTGTCGCGAACATGCCATGCCCTGTTCTATCAGCCATTGCATCAGAATGCACGGTCCCAAATGTGAGCCGAAACCGGCAGGATTCCGGCAGGAGGAACTCCCGGATGCTCTGTGGGAGTCCCCTGCCTTCACCTGTTCTCTGTCTCCCTCAACGGCCTCTGTTACTGCCTGATGATCTTACGAATCCAGGAGGATTCATCCGTAGTCACTCTGAGCAGGTAGACGCCGGATTGTACATCCCCGAGATCGATCCGCCGGTGATAGTCCGTCAGTGGTCCGGCTTCATAGCTCTCCGTTATCGTCTGACCGAGCAGATTGCTCACAGTCACTCTGACGGAAACCGGGATCTCCGAAGAAAAGCGGATCGTCACGTATCCGTCGTTCGGATCGGGAAAGACCGTGAAATCGCGAACCGTTGCAGGCGCTTCGATGTCCAGCGTCGTGACAGGAAATGGATCGGACATCGCCGTACACCCATGCTCATTCGTGATGCGAACCTGGTAATTCCCCGTCTCCATCAGTTGCAGAGACTGATTCGTTTCGCCGGACAATTCCTGACCATTGCTGTACCATTGCCAGGAAGCGGCCGGCTCTGTCGTGAGCATGTCAACACTACGCGAAACAACGGGCTTCGGAGGAGCCGGCAGAACGGCGACATCGACCGGATCGGATATCCCTTCACATCCCTCGTCGGTCCATACCGTCACCGAGTAACTTCCCGCCTGGCTTACATAATTGCGTTGCGCAGTCCCTCCGTTCGACCACAGGTATGCTGCATAACCGCTTCCCGCATCGAGCATCAGCGTATCACCCTCGCAGATCTCTGTTCCCCCGATCGCCGTGATGACCGGTTGTGGCGCCGGATGAACGGTCACACCTATGGGATCCGAAGTGCCGGTGCATCCATGCGCATCGCTCACAGTGACAGAATACACGCCAC
>JAGTUW010000210.1 GCA_018224345.1 Bacteroidota bacterium | reverse complement strand
CGTGCGATAACGATGTTCTGAACCTCGGAAGTTCCTTCATAGATTTCCGTGATTTTTGCATCACGCAGATAACGTTCCACGAGATATTCGCGGACATAGCCATAGCCGCCATGGATCTGAATAGCTTCAAGTGCGTTTTCTACAGCAACGCGGGATGCATACAATTTAGCCATTGCCGACTCTTTCACAAACTTTTGATGGTTGTCCTTCAGCCAGGCGGCACGATAGACGATCAGTCGTGCGGCATCGAGTTCCATTGCCATCTTGCTCAATTTGAACTGAATGGCCTGAAATTCGGAAATCACCTGTCCGAAAGCCTTGCGCTCCTTGCTGTATTTCAGTGCGGCTTCCAGACTGGCGGCGGCGATACCGAGCGCCTGGGCGGCAATGCCGATCCGTCCGCCGTTGAGCGTGTCCATGGCGAAATTGAAACCCTTGCCGACTTCCCAGACCACATTTTCATCCGGCACGAAACACTTGTTGAACAGCAGCGTGCAGGTATCGGAGCTCCGTATACCCAGCTTGTCTTCCTTGACGCCATGTTCAAACCCGTCCCATCCTTTTTCGATGAGAAAGCAGGTAATACCGCGATATCCTTTTTCGCGGTCGGTCTGTGCCGTGACGAGAAAGTCGTCTGCGTTATGTCCGTTGGTGATCCAGTTTTTCGTGCCGGTCACCTCCCAGCCACCGTCAACCTTGTGGGCTTCGGTTTTCTGCGAGGTGGCATCGCTTCCGGCTTCGGGTTCACTGAGCGCGAAGGCGCCCAGCCGTTCACCACGGGCCAGTGGTTTGAGATATTTTTCCTTGATATGATCGGACCCGTATTTCTGCAGGCCATAGGTCACCAGAGAATTGTTAACCGACATGATGACGCCGACGGAGGCATCGACTTTGGAGATTTCCTCCATGGCCAGCACATAGCTCATGGTGTCCATCCCCGCGCCGTCATACTCCGGGTCGACCATCATGCCCATGAAACCGAGTTCCGCCAGTTTCCTGACAATGTCGTGAGGAAATTCAGCTTCTTTGTCGCGCTCGACGGCGGTCGGGGCGATTTCCGCTTCGGCGAATTCGCGTGCGGTCTGCTGAATCATGCGTTGATCTTCAGTCAGCTCGAAATGCATATACAACCTTCCTTGTTACGAAGTGAACGGATACATCAGGATGCCGAGTAGTCATAGAAGCCCTTGCCGGACTTCCGGCCGATGTGCCCGGCCGCGACCATTTTTCTGAGCAGCGGACAGGGACGGTATTTCGGATCTCCGATGCCGTCATGCAGAACGTTCATGATATCGAGACAGACATCGAGTCCGATGAAATCCGCAAGTGTCAGCGGTCCCATCGGATGGGCCATGCCGAGTTTCATCACGGTATCGATGGACTCGGGGGTAGCGACGCCTTCCATCAATGCATAGATGGCTTCGTTGATCATCGGCATGAGCACGCGGTTCGATACGAACCCGGGATAGTCCTGCACTTCGACGGGGACCTTACCGAGTTTTTCACTGAGTTCATGGATGGTGTTGTACACAGCATCCGATGTTTCGTGACCGCGGATGATCTCGACAAGTTTCATCACCGGGACGGGATTGAAGAAATGCATTCCGATGACCTGTGCGGGCCGCTTCGTCACCGCTGCAATGCGGGTAATGGATATAGAGGACGTATTGGTCGCCAGGATGCAGCCGGGACCGCATTTCCCGTCGAAGTCGCGAAAGAGCGCAAGCTTGACTTCTTCATTTTCCGATGCCGCTTCTATGACGAGGTCCGCGGCCGGAAGCGCTGCATCGAGATCCGTATGCGCCTTGATCCGGCCCAGCGCGGCCTGTTTGTCTTCGTCCGTGATCATTTCCTTTTTGACCTGGCGGTCGAGGTTCTTCGTAATTGTGGCGAGCGCGCGGTCGAGGTATTCCTGTTTGACATCGACCAGTTGCACATCGAACCCGGTCATCGCACAGATATGCGCAATACCGTTTCCCATTGTGCCTGCGCCTACGACAGTGATGTGTTGCATGGGTGCTTCCTTGACATATTGAAAAAAATAAGTGGTGTTCGATGTTTCTCAGCGTTCGACGACAAGCGCACTGGCTTCGCCACCGCCGATACACAACGAAGCGATGCCGCGTTTTTTCTCGAAGCGACGCAGGGCGTGCAACAGTGTCACAAGTACGCGCGTTCCGGAGGCGCCGATCGGATGTCCCATAGCGACCGCGCCGCCATGCACGTTGACTTTCGCCGGATCAAGTTTGAGCAGATCGTTGTTGACCAGCGAGACGACCGAGAATGCTTCGTTGATTTCGAAGAGGTCGATGTCTTCCACGCCGAGACCGGCCCTGGCCAGCACCTTGCTGACGGCGTCGGCCGGTGCGGTGGTAAACCATTCCGGCGCCTTGGCCGCGGAGGCCTGGGCCACGATACGGGCCAGCGGTTGCAGGCCGAGTTCGTTGGCCTTGACTTCCGACATCAGTACGACCGCGGCGGCGCCGTCATTGAGGGAGGAAGCGTTGGCGGCGGTCACCGTCCCGTCTTTCTTGAAGGCGGGTTTGAGATCGGGTACTTTCTCGAATTTCACTTTACGGATATCTTCATCGTCCGTGACGATGATGGGGTCACCCTTGCGCTGCGGGATTTCGACAGGGACGATCTCCTCGAGAAAAATACCCTTGTCCAGCGCATCGATGGCACGCGTGTAGCTTTCTATGGCATAGGCATCCTGCCGTTCCCTGTCGATATTGCACTCCGTGGCGCAGAGTTCCGCCGCCATGCCCATGTGATAATCATTGTACACATCCCAGAGGCCATCATGGATCATGCCGTCGATGAGTTTCGCATGGCCGAAATTGTAACCGGTGCGGGCCCGGTCGAGATAGTACGGGCAATTCGACATACTCTCCTGACCGCCCGCGACGACGATGTCGGCATCACCGACCATGATGGCCTGTGCACCGAGCATGACGGACTTGAGTCCCGAGCCGCAGACCTTGTTGATGGTCATGCAGGGGACCGACTGCGGGATGCCGGCGAACAATGCCGCCTGACGTGCGGGGGCCTGTCCCACTCCGGCAGTGAGCACGTTGCCCATGATCACTTCGGAGACATCTTCGGGTTTCACATTGGCGCGTTTGAGCGCTTCCTTGATGGCGATGGCACCGAGTCGCGGTGCGGTAAGCGATTTCAGCGTGCCGTTGAACGCCCCTATGGGCGTGCGGGTGGCGCTGACGATGACGACTGCATTCATAGTGTTTCCGTGCGTTGGTGAAACATGCTCAACTGTTCATGTATTTGAGAAATTCCTTGTTGCTCTTCGTGCCACGCATTTTCTCTATAAGAAATTCCATAGCCTCAACGGTATTGTAATCACTGAGGACTTTTCGAAGGACCCAGATCCGGCTGAGTTCTTCCGGCGTCAGGAGCAGGTCCTCCTTGCGCGTTCCGGAACGGTTGACATCCATGGCCGGGAAAATGCGGCGGTCGGAGAGTTTGCGATCGAGCACGATTTCCATGTTACCGGTACCCTTGAACTCCTCGAAAATCACTTCGTCCATACGGCTGCCCGTCTCCACCAGCGCCGTGGCGATGATGGTAAGACTGCCGCCCTCCTCGACATTGCGCGCGGCGCCGAAAAAGCGTTTCGGCCGGTGCAGGGCATTTGCATCGACACCACCGGAGAGGATCTTGCCCGAATGCGGCACGACGGTATTGTGTGCACGCGCCAGACGGGTAATAGAATCGAGCAGAATGACGACATCCTTTTTCGATTCGGTCAGACGCTTGGCTTTCTCGAGCACCATGTCGGAAACCTGGACGTGACGCTCGGGCGGTTCATCGAACGTGGAACTGATGACCTCGGCCTTGACCGACCGTTCCATGTCGGTGACTTCCTCAGGACGTTCGTCGATCAGCAACACGATCAGAACCACTTCCGGATGATTTGAGGCTATGCTGTTGGCGATTTTCTGCAGGAGAATTGTCTTACCGCTTTTCGGCGGTGAAACGATCAGACCGCGATTGCCTTTCCCGATCGGCGTGAGCAGATCCATGATGCGTGTCGAGAGATCATTGGGCGCGACTTCAAGAATCAAACGCTCGTTCGGGTACAACGGCGTAAGATTGTCAAACAGCGTGCGCTCGCGAATCTTCTCAGGTCCGTCATAGTTGACAGCCTCGACCTTGAGCAGAGCAAAAAAGCGCTCCCCTTCCTTTGGCGGACGCACCTGCCCACTGATCGTGTCACCTGTTCGCAGCGAAAATTTCTTGATCTGGCTGGGTGAGACATAGATATCGTCCGGAGACGGCAGGTAGTTGTAGTCGGCGGCACGCAGGAAACCGTAGCCGTCGGGAAGGACTTCGATCACGCCCTTGCTGAAGCTCATGCCTTCTTTCTGCGATTGTGTCTCCAGAATTTTGAAAATCAGCTCCTGCTTGCGCAGGTCGCTGTAGCCGGAGATCTCGAGTTCCCGCGCAATCTGCGAAAGCTCGGCAATGCGCTTGGACTTCAATTCTGCGATGTCCATCGTCATGATGTGTACCCCGTGGTATTGAATCGGTAAAACATGGTTAATGAATTCTCTTTTTGCAACAGGCGCGAACGCTGCCGTGTAATCCGGAATGGGGAGCGATTCGTGGCCGTGGCCGACGTACATCGCCGTATATGAATCGTGTGAAAATCGTGGATAACCGATGTATGGAAGTGCGGGACGACTGTGAAATTGGCAGGTATGAGGCTCCTGTCTCAATATCCGTTAGCCGGAGCTCATAATCAAGTACCTTTTGTTTTCTTCCGCAATTTTATTTTTCCCACTCCGCAAGGAAGCTGCCAACAAGAACGTGTGAACCAAAAAGCAGGATGGAGGCGCCGTTCGCGGACTGCAGACGCTGTCGAATGCATGTGTGAACATCGTCAGCGCCTTCCACCGGAATGCCTGCGTCCCGGGCGATGGTCAGCATGTCATCAAGAGATCGGGCCTCATGGGATTGGACCTGTACAAGAGTCACCGATCGTAGAGCATACCGGGGAAGAAGTCCTAATATAGCGCGCAGATCTTTACTTTTCAATACCCCGAGAAAAATATCGGTATTTTTCATATCGCGGAATGAGGACCAGCAGCGCAGCAGTGCAGCAACACCATCGGGATTGTGGGCAACATCGATCACCAGTTCCGGCTGCATCTGCAGACGTTCGAGTCTGCCACGCAATCCACTCCCCTCCCGGGGACGGGCGAGTCCTTCCGCGATCGAGGCATCGTTCAGGGCCGAAAACCCGTGTTCCGCGAGGACGCGCAGCGCGGTCACTGCGGTGGCCGCATTCTCGACCTGATGCGCTCCGACAAGTCCGATACTCACGGGTGCAGGAAAGCCGGGCATCGGACTTTCCATGCGGTCAACATCATGCAGCAGGGGCGTGCTGTCAGTGACATCCACCCGTATGAGCGCCGCGTTCCGCATTGCCGCATGACGTTGCAGTTGGTCGAGTACTTCGGGTTTGGAATTCGGAGTCACACAGGGCACTCCCTGTTTTATGATGCCGGCTTTTTCGGCTGCGATGGATGCAAGCGTAGTTCCAAGAAATTCCGTGTGATCGATACCGATACTGGTAATGACGGTCAGAACGGGTTCGACGACGTTGCTGGCATCGAGGCGGCCGCCGAGCCCTGTCTCCACGACTGCGACGTCCACCTGTTCATCGGCGAAATACCGGAAAGCCATCGCCGTCGTCGCCTCGAAAAACGTTGCCTGCAGGCGTTCAATTTCGGGCCGCAGTATCCGCGTGTATTCCACCACACGTTCGGTGGAAATCGGATTGGTGTCGACGCGAATCCGTTCGGAGAAATCTACGAGATGTGGCGATGTGTACAGACCCGTACGGTATCCCGCAGCCCGGAGTGCTGAGGTGATGAAGGCGGCAGTGGAGCCCTTGCCGTTGGTCCCTGCGATGTGAATGACGGGGTAGCGCAATTGCGGATTTCCCCAGAACGTCGTCAGGGAACGTATGTTGTCGAGGCCCATCTTGATGCCGACGAATTGCAGATCGTACAGCCATGCGATGGTGGCGCGATAGTTCAGGGCTGAATGGTCCATGTTGTGGTCTGGTCGGGTTGGACGAACAGCACTTCACCGACGGTATTGCCGAAGGCGTCGGTCACGCGTGCGTGGGTGGTACCATTTCCGGTGGAATAGACGACAGCATCGCCACCGTACTGAAACCCGACGTAATTCCCATCTATATAGATGTCAAGCATGCGATCGGCATCATTGGCGATACGCACGAAGCCGAGAAAATCTCCTTCACCCCGGCTCGCAGCGATGAGTTCCATCGCATCGCGCAATCGTGCCACGACAGCGTCACTGCCCGGAACAAAGGTCGCTGCCAGTTCCACCGCCGCTGCGGCCTGATGATTCCCCTGTTCTTCGGCGATACGGGCGGCTTCATCGAGCAGGCGAACGGCTGTCACCGTCCGCGCATTCTTCCCCGCCAATTGTTCGGCGTAGCCGAGCAGTACGGCCTGCGCGGCCACCGCGGCTGCTTCCGCGTTGCGTCGTGCGTCATCGACACGCGCGCCGAAGCCACGGAGTATCTCCACATCAAAACCGAATTCGCTGTTGAGATTGACGTATTCCAGTTTCGGAAAGAGTGGTGCACCGAGCGAAGAGGTTTTTCCCGCCGGCTGCGCAATGAGCATTTCAGCGGTGAACAACAAGAGGTAGAAAAACAAGGCTGTGTGTCGGGGTACCATGAATGCCTCCGTACAGGGTCACAATTCAACATGCAAGCTATCCTGATTCTACATCCGGAGCAATATCCGTGTTCCGGAGCATTGGATTGAAATCCCGTTGTATACCCTATCAAGGCTTGCTCCGCTCTTGCGGGTCTGCCGATCTCTATGTCGCCAGCGAAAGACCTATCCACAGGGCAGCCTGCCTTTCATCGAGGTTCTTCAATACACCGAGTTCAAGAAAAACATTTCGATGGTGCAATCTTACCCCCCCAATCCAGCTCCAGGATCCGGAATACGGCGAGTGGATTCCAGAACTTGCCCGGTGCGAGTAGAGTGCCTCGAACATAAGTCTTACCGAAGAAGTGGCACGGAACTCGAAACCGGAAAAGACAAGGCTTCCCTCTGAATCCTCACCGTAAGATCCGGCCATGCCGACGGTCAGATTGACATCACGCAGCCTCCTTGTTCCGGATGCAAAGACAATCGTGGTGATACTTGTGGCGGGGAGAACATACGCTCCAACGGAAAACGCCATCTGGTCATCCATGACCGGTACGGCTTTTCCGGCGAATGCAACAGGGAGAATGTCCTCCGAAGCGACCAGGCAGAGGGGAACACAGGTCCAAAGTGAAAGGGAGATACGTTCGGAAACAGCAAATGCGGCCGTCGTGCCGAGCGGATACAGACCGAACAACTTTCTGCCTGCAGGGATGGGATAGCCCGTGGGGACAAGAAACAGCGTTGAAGCATCCGCCGCCCGGATGATTTCACCGGGAGTCGCCTTTGTGCTGTCGAACGCTCTACCCTCGACTTCACCTGACGATACGTTATCTTCGCCATGAGATCCGCCAAAATCACCTGCAAGGAACTTCGTCGCAAAAAACAAGGTGATCGCTAAAATGCAAATAAAATTAACCATACGTCACCGTTCATTCGTGCAGATCACATACAATTCATAATTGATCTACACTGGATTAAATAACATAGTCCTTAATCAAATTTGTTAATACGATTTTCATATGTTTATTCTTTCTTTTTTACTCAGAGCAAATCGCTAAAGCCACCAAAGCCCTTTTGCATAATATACTTACCTATATTTTCGTCAGACACTTTTCTCACCACGAAATCAGAAGCAAGTTCTTTCTCGTCAGGGAAATTCCTTGGTCGGATTGGTGTCCAAACATCCGAAGCTGGATGCTCGCCATCACACATACTGCAGTCCGGAAAATGTTTGCAGTACAACTTGACAGTGCTTTCACTCTCCGGTATTATCCATCCTTCTTCGTCAGCAATATCACATATTTCCTTTGCATATTGCAGAAACAATTCACATCTGCTCTTTCCGGGAAACAACATATCAATTCTTTCCCATTCTGCGTATGAACCGGGAAATAACATAATAGTGTTTAGTCCAAGATCCTTGGCAGCTCTAATCAAATCTGGCACTTCCGACGGCGCGAAAAAACGACCATCATCAGGTTTCAACGGCGTACTCAATAAATTTGCGTGGTCGGATAACATGCTGATGAAAGCACCGTGCATTTTATCCTTTAGCCTGGCTCTATCCTCATACCATCGATTAATTTGCGTTCCTAAAAACGATGAATCACGATAATAATCTGGAAATACATAATCGGCATATTCCTTCCAGGACTCCAAATAGTCTTCACCAAGAGGCAGAAAATCCGGCAGCGAACGTAACACACGTGTAGAATATGTCGCAATTATAGTAAAAAGCCCGGGGTCTCCAGAATATCTTGTATCACCTCTATTTCTCTTCTTCGCAATTACAGACAACAACAAGAACAATTCAAGCTTTTGCGTGCGACTAAAGGAGTATCTGAAATCAAAATAATCATAAATATTCTTGTGGGGCTCATCAAACATTATCGCGTAAGGATGCAGTCCTGCTTCCAGCAACTCACTTCTGTCCGCATACAAGTTTTGCAAATGCTCCAGCCAAAGATCAGTCAATTTATCAAAACACGGCTCCAGCCAATCAGGATCATTTACCTTTGCTGCTACTATATCATTATTTTGATACATGCCTTTGAAAGTCGAATTCTCGCATTTCTTGATATCCTTGGAGATCTCCTCGAAAATATCCTTTTCAAACTGCGCAAAGGCACGAGCATTACGAAGAAGTAACTCATTACTCATAGAGTCCGGATTTGGTGCCGCAATGCCATATACCTTATACCAGCCACATCCTTTAATAAATATCAATCCACATTCGTAATACTTCCGATAAAGCGGTTTCCACTGCCCATCCTCATGCCCCCAATAATACTGTCCCCTGATTGCACTAACTGTATTCATACGTAGTATCAAATCATTCAGTGGCCATCCCGCCTCTTTTGCTGCATGTATCATACGATCATCTTTCGAGACGATCAATTTCGTGTAACACATTTTTCGAAGTTCTCTAAACAATACAATGTATGCGCATCGTTTTCTATCGACATCGCCATTAGCGTCCATGAACTCAATACAATCATCTTCATTCAATCCACAATAATCGGACGACAGAGGAGGGGGCATGGCCACCAAGTGCCTACCCTGGCCACTAATTTTTCGATACGTAATGCATTTTTCGCCAGCAATTCCTATCCATTCAGACATCTCGTTCTTTCCTTAGATATTTTTCAGCTATGTATCATCAGTACTTGCAAACAACTGACCGATGCGACGACGCTTTCTGCCCGCAGCATTCGTCACACTTGCAATATTCTCCACCTCATCTGCGCTTTGATCCTCGATCCATCGGGAATATTGTTATTTCAGTGCAGAAACGCTGCATGTGGCAGCAGGGATTATAGGTTGCTCCTTTCTCGTATTATTGGAACGTTAAAACCATCCTAACAGCCAGTGCAAATATCTAAAAATTGCACTAACCGAAACAAAAATCTTCGCCGCCCTATTTCAAGGTATCGATATAATCACAAGCTCAAACAACGCATATTCTTGATCACGTGATGTCCATACTCCCAAGGTGTATTGACCATATTTTTTGATCACTAGATCAAGCTCAATGTTTTCTGTGAGACTTTTACCGCGCCAGCCAATAACGGGTATGCTGCCATGCGAATCACCTCGCGTCGCTGCATTATTAAGAAAACTAAGTTGGACCGTTTCAATTGGAATGGACCCGAAATTAAGTACGATAGAATTATTCCAATCCACTCCCCCGCGCATGAATACAATTTTGCGCAATGGTGGAGCCAAGCTAGGATCTGAGACCCATGTTTCATGGGAAAAGTTCCATTGTTCAGCATTAGCGACTTTCTGCATGTTTGTTGTTTCAAGCGCATTGATTATTGGCGCCGAAACAATTGAGATGGGAGATTCGTGCCATGATTCAGTTAAATAATCATCACTAAGTTCGAAAACGCCTACTTCACTATTGATTGCAGCATTACCGATTAGCTCCCTTGGATCCTCTGGACATAGTCTCGCAATATCATACCAAGACTCGATATGATCTGGAGCGCAGCCTCCGTAATTGTTCTTTAAATTCATAAATCCTCCTGAAATTTGTTTCTAACAGCATGGTGAACTATTTGTGAAAAATGTTTTACGGATATAGACAGATCGTGACGCAGTTGACCGCATGGTAACACGACAAACACGAATTTGACCTCAATCGACGACAAATGTGCAGCGAAATATCGAGACATAAGCCAGCGACCTGATATCGCTTACCGAGATTGACTTTATCCCGCAGTGTCGCTCGTCGAATCCCCCCTTTCGCAGCGTGTGGGCGAATATATGTTCAACAAATTCCACCCGCTTCTTCTGCAGTTCCCTGCCCTTATCGCTCTTGGTGCACTGTGCCTCCGTTGCCAGTGAGATCCATTCCTCCTTACTGAGTTTCTTGATTTTCCTGTTCAGTGTCGGATCGGGAATATTCGGGATGATGCTGTACGCTTCATACATGTTGTGGACTTCACGCGTGGAGTGATCTCCCATATCCTCGATAACCGTT
>JAGTUW010000209.1 GCA_018224345.1 Bacteroidota bacterium | reverse complement strand
TCGCTCACAGTGACAGAATACACGCCACTCGCCCAGACCTCAATGCTGCGGGTGCTTTCACCGGAGGACCAGCGGTATGTCGCATATCCGGAACCGGCATCGAGTGTCACCGAATCTCCTTCGCAGAAAACCAGCGGTCCTTCGGCAGTCAACTCAATATCAAATGGATCACAGATTGCGGGGATGATGACGTTTTCTTCGCACAACACCGAATCCGCGTTGTTCGTCCGCACCCACACCTGCAGTGTGTACTGGCGCTCGACAGTAGACAGGGGGTGTTCGAGCAGCCACTGTGCTGTCCCCTGTTCCTGCGGAGAAAGCCGCACCGGGTCCAGTACCCTGATGGCCGCCTCGCCCGGGACGAGCGACAGATCCCCGACAGGATGGAGCGTTGCGTACACACCCTCGGTGGACATTCCGCCGGTATTCGTCACGGTCGCCGTCACGGGGAAAGGCATCGGAATATAAATGTCATTTCCGGTATCGAAGACGATATCCGGAATATCTATCCCGCATTCGAGTTTCGGTCCGGTCGGTGGGATGGTCACCTGCAGACAACAGACCACATCCTCGTGATTGTCAAACGATGCGACAATGCAGATCTCCGTGCTCACGGTGTCTGTCCGCTCCGTGGCGGCAACCTGCCAGATCGCTTCCATATTAAACCCACCCCCGAACAGATCCTTTGTCAAACCCGCCTGCACATCCGAGAGCGGAGAGACCAGTTGTACGTCGTTCGTATCGTATACAATGCGGAACTGCACGTTCTGCGCCTCTTTGTCGCCGTCGTTGGATATCCGCATGGTCACAGGAAATGGATTCGGTGCATATTCTCGGGTGTCAACCTGCCAGGTCAGTTCCAACGGCCCGTCGATCAGGCAGGTCACCACCGGAACACGCGGGGAAATACAGATCTCACCGGGGTCGATAATCGGAGTGAAACAGCCCTGGTCGAATTTCGGATCGATCCCCTCGATCTCACAACACACGGTATCGAGTGGATCGGATGCGGTGAAGGTCAGATCCATCAGCTTCCCGTTGCCGTTGAGGACCTTGCCATCCGATACACGAATCAGAGTCCCATTGGCTGCCGGCACCACATCGATCTTGCTCCCTTCGAGCAGGGAACCCGGTGGTGCAACGACACTTTTGAACTGCACGCACTGCGAATCGTATTGGAGGGTATACTCGAATGGAAAAAACATCTCGCCGTTGACCGGCGTGATCAGATTCAAGGGAATGGTAATGTCCGTATTGCCCTTACCACTCGCCCGGCCGAGTTCCATGTACAGATTCGAGTATGTCGTTGAATCCCGCGGTGCAAGGTAGGTTTTGGTTTTCACATCCGTCCCGCCACAGAAGTTTTCCAACTGCAGTTCGACTGTGCGCATACCACCGTCGGCGCAATCACGCTCGTAGGTGATGATGCATTCCTGAAAGCCTTGCGTGATGATCGTCCAGATCTCTGCGTAGATCGCTGCAAGCTGGCTCGCGTTCGGTGTCTGATAGTAGCGTCCGCCTGTCAGCAGAGCCAGGTTCTCGAGGTCCGAGACATCCAAACCGGACCCGAGACCGACGGTGAAGACACGGATACGGTGCCGGTTCGCAAGCGAGACGATCTCCGCAAATGTGCGGCTGGAGGCATTGTCTCCGCCATCTGTCATCAGAATTACCGCGCGGCACTGATTGACACCGTCATTGATCAGTTCGAGAATACCGGCGTATGCACCATCACGCCAGGCGGTGGCGCCGCCGGCGGGCAACGCATCGATTGCCGTATACAGCATCGGTTTATTTGTTGTCATCTGCTGATACACGGTAACATACGAGGAATACCACATAACCGTGGCCTCGTCGGCAATACCATCCATCAGATCGACAAAGGCATTGCCTGCCTGCTTGGCGCCTGCGTTTCTTGCGGTGCTCATCGATCCCGAAGCATCGAATACCATGGACACTGAAATGGCGCATCGCAGCATCGGGTCCGGACACCAAAGAGTGAAGTTTGTGACTTCCACATCATTCTCGAATATCCTGAAATCCTGCTTCGCCATGTTGTAGGCGGGATTTCCGTCACAACCAACCATGAAATACAGCTCGATCGTCGGCCAGTTGACCGCGGTACGTTTGAAATTCAGATTGGGTTGGGCGTCCGTCACTGTTCCCATGAACGCGAACAGCAATGACGCCAGCATCGTGAAGCGGCTTATTCGGGACAATGCATTCTCAATTCTCATGACAACTCCTGGTGAACATTTGGACATCACCTGTCTATCTCTGCGAATTCGTTTCAAACTCATGCTGCATGGGAAAACAATGTCCTTCCGTCCAGTTGCTTTTCCTTGCCGTTCGGCTGTGCGCAAAATACCATCGACATTGGAGCCAACTCAAGATGGGAAAACACTTGTGTCTGTGAGAAGTTACAAATATTGTGAAAAGAATTCACGTATTTCGGGTAACATTCGAATTCCGGTGAGTGATCCGGATCGGTCTCGATGAGATGGATACAGAGACCTTTGTCCGTGTTGCTGCCGGCGGAGTGTGACCGCCGGGAATGAGAATAATCTGCCGGGACAGCACGCCTGGCAAACTGAATGCGACCTTGAAGACTGAATAATACTCTCTCCGGTCAATCGACTATTCATCACCTCGCGCAATCCCTGGTTGTCCGGATGTGACGGATTCTTGCCGAAATACCGATAGAGCAGGACATCGCTCCCTTCGAAGGCATCGCCATACGGATCCTGCGGTGAGGTCCGGATACTCAACGGAAGTTTCATCTGCCTGGGCTTGAATATTCCACGCATCGATACGAGTGAGATGCGCTCATCTTCGAAGACAAATCCCTGCTGCATCGTCGACCAGTCGATCATACCGTTTTCGGCGTCCGTTGTGCGCGAAAGCCAGTCGAACGCTGCAGTACGGATTCGTTGATCATAGCTCTGCATGGGCTCTCCAATATCATGATCAGGCAAGCACACCGATCCGGAATAATTGCGTTTAGTGCCGCTGAACGCCACCCTGCGTTGGATCACCTGATCTGAATCATTGCGGAATGCTGGCCTGTTCAGGACAATATCGGCCGAATCCGCCAGGAAAACAAGACAGCGAATGAATCACTCAAGAAAATCCGTGTGCTCCACTATCCATTTCCGCAGATTCGGACCTAACCAGAAACCGTAGATTCCCAGCGTAATAATGAGAAGGAACAGCCATTTGATCCAGAGACCGATCAAAGCGCCGCCATGAGCAATGAACCTGCATCGCCGTCCATCGATGATCGTGTGCTTTGCTATCCAACGCTGTTTCATGCACAGCGCCCATGGGAATGCCAGACCGAGTGTGAAAAAAGTCAGAAAGAATGCACCGATGGCTGTCCCGACATACGTTGCCGCACCACCGTCAAAGCTGAAATGTTCCGATCTTGCCATAATACCTCCTGTGAATCAAGTTGTCTATCGCAATATACGGTCACAGTGCGACAACCATGGTCAAACTAAATATCCGCGAGTCTTACAAGATCTTCCTGGTACTGGCGTTCGAGACTGCTCCAGAATTGCGCTGGTCGACCGAGTGCACGCTCGAATTTCAGAGCAGTCGCCGGCGTGATTGCAGTGTTCCCACTGATAATTCCGTTGATGGTTTTTTTCGCCAGACCAGTACGGGCGGCCAGTTCGGCCTGCGTCATTCCGAGCGCTTCGAGGTATTCCGCAAGTATTGCGCCCGGAGGCACCGCGTAATCAGGGAGAAATCGATATACATTCCGCTCAGCCATGTGTATCCTCGATGCCTATAATGATAATCG
>JAGTUW010000208.1 GCA_018224345.1 Bacteroidota bacterium | reverse complement strand
GCGTGTTCGCAATGCGTGAGATAGGGGGATTTTTTCGGCGGGGCAGCAGGAGCGACGGTCATAATAACGAAGGATCAGAAAATAATCAATGACGTCCGCAACCTTTATTTGCTCCGGGAACGATTACACAGACAACTTAGTTGTGACTAAGTTGAAAGTTAGTCTCAACTAAGTCGGAATTTTTATCATGGAAAGAACCGCAGAGCACACATCCACCGCTGTCGATGATTATCTGAAATCCATTTTCCACCTTACACGGGGCAGCGTGCGCGCAGGAACCAGGGATATCGCCGATGCGCTGCGGATATCGCAGGCTTCGGTGACCGCCATGCTCAAAAAGCTGGCGGCGATGGAACCGCCGATGGTGGATTATCGCAAGCGTGAGGGAGTGGTATTGACGAAGCATGGAGAGAAACGCGCGCTTTCGGTGATTCGTCATCACCGTCTTCTCGAAACCTTCCTTTATCAGACGCTTGGCTATTCCTGGGATGAAGTACATGACGAAGCCTGCCGGCTCGAACACGTGATTTCGGACCGCTTCGAGGAAGGGCTTGTGAAGCTGCTCGGAAACCCGACGCATGACCCGCATGGCGATCCGATACCGGACCACAAGCTTCGCCTCGGTCGAACAGCGACGGAGGCGCTCTCGGCGCTGCATCCCGGTGACCGCGTTGTCGTCGAACGTGTCGATGACAAGGATGCGGAGCTGTTGCGTTACCTCGCCGGGAAATCCGTTTTACCGGGGAGGCGTATTCTCGTGCTCAGTCGCTCGAACTTCGACGGCAATCTGAGTCTGCAGGTCAGTGGTTGCCGTGGGAAGGTTGTCCTCGGGCCCGAAATTGCCGAGCGGATATTCGTGCGGCTCGATCGTTGAGCGAGGTATCGCCCGTGTGTGCGGCGCACCATCACCACGTATCGCGGGCGGGACGCGCCCGCACCACTCGGGAAGAGTATCACAGTACACGTGCATGCTCTCCTTGACGTACATACTTTTTTCAGCAACAACAGAGACAAGGATACTACAAAACGATATGAGAGAGCTGTTCATTCTCGTTCTGTTACTGTCGGCGACAGATGCATTCCCACAATCGACACTGACCGGAAAAGTATTCGATGCGAAAAGCGGCGAAGCGCTCACCGGCGCCAATGTCATATTGGAGGGGAGCGATCGTGGAAGTGTCACGGATCTCGACGGCGAGTTCGTCTTCGACAATCTTGAACGCGAGACCTACATACTGAGAGTGTCATACATCGGGTATGCTGTTTCCACTCGTGAGGTGGATATGTCGTCCGGCTATCTGCGCGTGGAAATCGCTCTGGTCCCTGTTTCCTATGAATTCAATACCATCGTGGTGACCGGGACACGGACGGAAAAAAAACGGACCGAAGTCCCGATCATCGTCAACATTCTCAAGCAGGATGTCTTCGCCTCGACCAATTCCCGCTGGCTGCTCGACGGTCTCAGCTATCAAACGGGTGTACGTATGGAAGTCGATTGCCAGACCTGCAACTATTCACAGGTGCGGCTCAACGGATTGGGCGGGGCGTATTCCCAGATACTGATCAACAGCAAGCCGGTATTCAGCGCGCTGAGCGGCTTGTACGGACTCGAGCAGATACCCGCGACCATGCTCGATCGCGTAGAAGTGATTCGTGGCGGCGGGTCGGCACTGTTCGGTGCGAATGCCGTGGCGGGCACCATCAATATCATCACCAGGGAACCTGTCGAAAACAGCTATTCCCTCTCCGTCGATAACAGTGTCATCGGTGGCAGTGCACCCGACCGCTCGCTGGATATGACAACGACTTTTGTGGATCCGGATCGCCAACGCGGTATAACCGTGTTCGGCAGTTTTCGTGACCGCGCCGCCTGGGATGCCAATATGGACGGTTTCTCTGAAATCCCTGAAATCAGAAACAACAGCTTCGGGCTGACTTCCTATCACAAAACCAGCAGATATTCGAAGATCAGTCTCGACCTGCACAGCATACATGAGGAACGCCGCGGCGGGAACAAACTTTCTCTGCCACCGCATCAGGCCGACCAGGCGGAGGATCGCATCCATAACATTCTCGGTGGCGGACTGACATTTTCCCGCGACGTCCCTGAACTGCTGAGTTCGCTGTCCGCCTATGTCTCCGGACAGCGCACCGATCGGAGCCACTACACAGGTATCGACGGTGAGGAGGCCTACGGGACGACGGACAATCTGACAATGGTGACGGGTGTGCAGTTCTCCCGTTCCCACCTCGAGTTTCTCGGTGGTGGAGAAAACACGATCACAGTCGGTGTCGAGGGACAATACGACGATGTGTTTGACGAGATCCCTCTCTACCAGCATCGTCTTGAACAGATCACGCGGCAGGCGGGTGTCTTTCTGCAGACAGACTGGAAAGCGACCGGAAAATTCGGCATTCTTCTCGGTCTCCGCGGTGACGTCCACAGCCGCGTGCGCGGTCCGGTCATCAATCCGCGTATCAATCTGATGTATGATCTGACGTCACAACTGCAGTTGCGGACCTCCTTTGCCACGGGCTTCCGCGCCCCCCAGGCCTTCGATGCAGATCTTCATGTCGCCTTTGCCGGTGGTGGCGTCTCGCTGATCCGTATCGATCCGGCGCTGGAGATGGAGCGGTCCGTCAGTTACAGTACATCGCTCGATTTCAATGTCCCCTCCGCTCACCGTATCTGGGGATTCACACTCGATGGATTTCTGACCCGGATCAACAATATTTTCATACTCGAGGAACTCGGGCCGGATCCGGTGAATGCGTCCAACACGATATTGCTGCGTTCCAACGGACCCGGTGCAACAGTGGCCGGTGCCTCGGTGGAGGTTCGCGCGAATTTTGATAATATGGTAGAATTCCAGACCGGGTTGACGATGCAGCGCAGTGTCTATGATGAGAAGGTCTTCTGGTCTTCCAGTATCGGAGGGACGGAGAATTTCACACGATCCCCGGATATGTACGGATTTTATCTTATTGACATCAATCTTCTGGACCCTTTCCGCATATCCCTCAATGGCGTATTGACCGGTCCGATGGATGTCCCGCATTTCGCAGGGGCACCCGGGGTCGATGCCGATGCGCTCAGGCGCAGCGAGACCTTTTTCGAATCCAATCTCCGACTCTCCTGGCGATTCTCTACCGACAGTATGGGTGGCGACGGCTTCGAGCTTTATATCGGCGCCCGCAATATGTTCGATTCCTATCAGAAGGATTTCGATACCGGCCCGTACCGGGATTCGAATTATATTTACGGTCCCGCACGACCACGAACGTTGTATGCAGGCATCAGAATCGGCTCTCTCTGAATGACTGTGCCCGTCCACCTGAATCGGAGCTGTTACCTGAATCGGAGCTGTTACCGCGAGTTCGTGTTCTCCTCCGGAGCCCGATTTGGACCGCACCCACTGCAGCTTCGATTCTCCGGGACGGATATTGCTCCGCACCTCCTGCGGTACGTGCTGTTGTCTGAAGGCAAGCTGGGGAGTGCGGCCCTGCAATTCGTCGCCGGGTGTCAGCAGCCGCCGGCGGCGCGTTTGCTTTCCCTGGGAACAGGTGGGGGCGCTGTCTGTTCTGCGAGAATTGCCGGAAGATCGCGGCTGGCACGGCTTCGGAAACGATGAGTATCGATTTCATGGCGCGAGGCAGGGGGCCGTGATGTATCGAACCCGAGAATCTCATGTTCAAAATGACGGGCTCCTCCTTCGAGCACACGCACGTTGTCATGCCCGAGACGGGTAATGATGACGGCTATCCGCTGTTGCGTTTCAATATCATCGGCGACAATGACGTTGATTTTTCCATACTGCCGGAAGAGTTTCATCGGATCTTTTTCGAAGAGATTATCCCTGGTGAAGGCCACTGCACGGGGAAGCGGCAGCCGCTCCATCTCTTCGGCGGAACGGAAGTCGAAGACGCGCAGACGCGTATCTTCATCCAGCAGACGGAACGCGAATTCATCTACGCTCATCACCTGCAATTCCGATATGTCCGTCTCTGACAACTGTTCGGTGGTCGCGAGAAGATAGTCCTTTTCCGAAGGCAGGGCGACACCGGAAATGGCGATCATACCACCGAGCAACGCCATGGAAATCGATACACGGCTCAGACGGAACACAGGGCGTGACTCACGGTTGACCCTTCCCTCGACATGGTAGACAGCCCAGAAGGCGAGAAGGGCGACCGTAGTCAGAAGCATGACAAAGAGAGATTTGGGCATGTTGAGCGTTTCGAAGATCTGCGGATTTCCCCAGAAGCCCGCCGTGTAT
>JAGTUW010000207.1 GCA_018224345.1 Bacteroidota bacterium | reverse complement strand
GTGGGAACCGCAAAGATTTATCAAAATGCTTCGCGGCACATGCATCGTGAACACTACAACAAGACGGTAACCGATGTAAAAAAAACCTTTCAGAGCGTACTCCTTTCAAGAGAGGTACTGAAGCTGATGCTGGCCAGTCTGAAAAACGCCGAAGACAATCTGCGCAATGTCGAGGTCATGTACCGGGAGGGCATCGTATCGGAGTATGACTTCATCCGTGCGCAGGTGCAGACAGACAATATCCGGCCACGCGTCATCGAGGCCGAACGCAGTGTTGTACTCGCGACCAATGGATTGAAACTGTTGCTGAGTCTTTCGCCGGAAGAGGACATCGATGTACAGGGGCGTCTCGCATTCGAGCCGGTGGATGACGTGCTGATTACCGAGGCAGAGCGTCTGGCAGTTGAGAAAAACGCTTCGTTGCAGGCACTCGGAGAGCAGACACGTGTCAATGAGAAAATCACAACGATTTACCGCTCCGAATCCATGCCAACACTTGCGGCGTTCGGCAGCTATTCCTGGCTGGCGGAGAACGATGCGCTGGGCAGAATATCGACTTCGGATTTCATAACGACTTCCTTTGTGGGCGTGACATTGAGTCTGAATATTTTCAATGGACTTCAGACCACCGCGCGTGTCAACCAGGCGGAAATAGATCACCGGCAATCGCTGGAACAACTCAGCGCGGCGCGTGACGGACTGATCACAAATGCAAAGAATATCCGTTACCGGCTTGACGAGTCTCGCAGGCGTATCGAATCACAGACCAGAACAGTGGAACAGGCCGAAAAGGGATACAGAATCGCCGTCACGCGGTATGGCAGTGGATCCGGGACACAACTTGAGGTCAACGATGCGGACCTGGCCTTGTTACAGGCACGCGTCAATCGTGTTCAGGCGATTTACGATTACACACAGGCCAGGGCGGATCTCGAACAATTGCTGAGTCTGAATCAACCGTGAACAACTACGGCACCCAATCCGGAGGGTCTGCCACCACGGGAAGCCAGTGCGCGATCCCGGCACGGAAGCCCACGGTGTTCTGTGTGACGTGCACACTGACATGCCTGGACACAAGACAACAATCGAATATCACATTATCTATCCATGAGAATTTCAATGAAGCGCATCTTCCACATTCACGTTCTTTTGCTTCCTCTCGCGCTGCTTTCTGGCCTCGGCGGATGCGGCGAACATAATTCAGAATCAGCAGGGGATGGTGGTGGAAACAACAACATCGCGTCCGCTCCGGTTACGACCCTTGAACTGACATTGACGGATTTCAATGAAGTGATCACTGTTACCGGAACGATTGCCTCGTATGAGGACGTCAAGGTTCCCGCAGATGAAGGGGGCAAGGTGTTGCAATGGCTCGTGCCGCTTGGCGCATATGTCCGTTCCGGACAGACGCTGGTGCAGCTCGACAGCGCCATTGTCCGCACCAATTATGATGCGGCGGTCGCTCATTACAATATTGCTCAGACGAATTACGAGCGACAGATCAACGTGTACAAGGAGCAGGGAATATCCGAGCTTCAGCTCAAAACACTCGAATATCAGCGCGATGCCGCGCGGGCGCAGATGGAGATGAGCCGCGTGCGTCTGGAAAGAACGCGCGTGAAAAGCCCGATCAACGGCACGGTCAACGCACGTCTGATTGAAGCCGGTGAAATGAGTGCACCAGGGCAGCCCGTCGCGCATGTGGTCAATACCGATCGCCTGAAAATACTTGCAGGTATCCCCGAACGCCACGCGAACTCATTTCGTGTAGGAGAGAACGTCAGTTTCACCGTCGATGCCGCTTCCGGAGATACGTTTCGAGGCGTGATCCGCTTCATCGGCGCCGCAGTGGTCAGGGACAACCGGACGCTGCCGGTAGAGGTCGATATCATCGGTGCGCAGAGTCAACTCAAACCCGATATGATCGCGAAAATGAGTGTGACCTTGCGCGGGAGGACGGAGTCCATCGTCATCCCCGAAGACGCCGCACTGAAAACGGAGAAGGACGAATTTGTCGCGTATGTTGTCGAAGACAACCTCGCGCGCGAACGAAAACTCACCATCGGCGGGACAAACAAAGGCAGGATGCTCGTGACCGGTGGATTGCAGGCGGGGGACCGTCTCATTATCGCAGGACAGCAACACGTAGCCGACGGGCAGGCCGTCGTCGTATCACAGTGACGTCATCCCCGATCGAAACAAGGAATATTCAGAAATGAAAATCTGGAATCTCGCTGTCGACAATCGTGTCGCGGTGTATCTCATCTTCATCATCATCGTGCTTTTCGGCTATGATTCCTATGTAGGACTTCCCCGTGAAGCCGCGCCCGATATCACCATCCCGTACATCATTACGTCGATCCCTTACCCGGGGGTCGCACCTGCCGACATGGAAGGCCTGATCACGCAGCCGCTTGAAAAGGAATACAAGACCCTCAAGGATGTCAAGGAGATTTCCTCTTCGTCGAAGGAGGGGCTGGCGACGGTGTTCATCGAGTTTGAAACCGGAATCGATATTGATGAGGCATTGCGTCGTGTACGCGATAAGACCAATACCGCACGCAGCAATCTTCCCAGTGACATTCTCGAACCGATTATCTCGGAAATCAACTTCAGTGAATTTCCGATTCTCTATATCAATGTCGGAGGAGATCTGGGGTTGCCCCGTCTCAAGGACATCGCAAAACAACTGCAGGACAGAATTGAAGGCGTACAGGGGGTCCTCAGTGCCGAAATCACTGGCGCATTGGAGCCGGAAGTGCAGATCAACTGCGACGTCAATCGAATGAACGGGTATGAAATCAGTTTTTCCAACGTAATCGATGCCATCAGCGGGGAACATATCAATATTCCGGGTGGGTCGCTTGAGAACGGGACGACCGATTATACCGTGCGCATTCCCGGGGAATTCAAGGACCCCCAACCGATCGAGGATATCATCATCAAGATGCGCAATGGCAAACCGATTTACGTGCGTGACGTAGCGGAGGTGCGTTTTTCCTTTGAAGACCGGGCCAGCTATGCGAGACTCAACGACGAACAGGTCATTTCCCTTCCCGTCAAGAAGCGTGCGGGAGAAAATCTGATACGCATCGCCGACGATGTCAAGGCCATCATCACGGATTTCAGGGAGCAACTGCCCAAAGGCGTGACTGTGGAAGTGACCAACGATCAATCCATCATGATCAGGGAGCGGGTCTTTGAACTCGAAAACAGCATCATGACGGGCATGTTTCTCGTTATTACAGTGCTGTTCATGTTTTTCGGTGTCAAGAATGCCATACTCATCAGTACTGCGATTCCGCTGTCGATGCTCATGGGGTTTATCATACTTTCACTGATGGGCATCACGTTGAACTTCGTCGTGTTGTTTGCTCTTGTGCTTGTTCTGGGTGTCGTCGTCGATGATGCTGTTGTGGTGATAGAAAATATTTACAGACATCAGCAGGAGTATGGTGAGAATCTGATCGTCGCGGCGAAAAAGGCCACAAGTGAGGTTGCCGTACCGGTGACGACTGCGACGCTCACAACCATCGCGGCCTTTCTCCCGTTGCTGTTCTGGCCCGGTGTTGTTGGCGACTTCATGAGCTTTTTGCCCCTGACGCTGATTGCTACAATGCTCTCCTCGCTGTTCGTCGGTTTTGTGATCAGTCCGGTACAGGGATCCGTCTTCATTGATTACCGCAAGGAAATCGCAAAGGCGAAATACAACCTCGAGCATCCCTCATTCTGGCGCAAATACAACCCGTTCACTATGGCATATCACTGGGTGGATGAAACATTCTTTCCATCAGCACAGGGCAACTATGTGCGTGTTCTTGGATGGACGCTCAAAAACAAGAAGAAGACCATGGCAATGACCGGGGGCCTGCTCGTTCTGGTCTTTATCGTGTACGGCATGTTCAATCACGGAGTGGAGTTTTTTCCCAACACCCAGCCGACACAGTTGACCGTGATGATCACCACGCCTCCGGGAACCCCGCTGGAGGTGACCAATGACATCACACTGCAGGTCGAGCGCAAGCTGAAGTCTATCGAGGGCTATGAGGACATCGAATTCCGTGTTACCAACGTTGGTTCGTCGAACAATCCTTTCGACTTCGGTGGTTCGACGATATCGAACAAGGCGAACTATGCGCTGAGTATGTATCCGAAAGATGAACGTCGTCAATCGTCCTTCGTCACGCTCGACGAGATTCGCAGCGAGGTCGGAGATGTGCCCGGTGCGGATGTCAAGGTCGAAGTGCAGCAGATGGGTCCACCAGTTGGTGAAGCGGTAAATATTGAAATCGCCGGCGAGGATTTCGCACAGTTGCGCGCACTTTCCGCTGCGATTCAGGATCATATTCGTGATATCCCCGGACTCGTGGATCTCGACGATGACTACAACGCAGGCAAACCCGAAATCCAGGTCATTGTCAACAGGGAGATGGCGGCGTTGCTGGAAATCAGCACTGCCCAGATCGGCAGCACCGTCCGTACGGCTGTCAATGGCAACGAAGCCGCGAAATTCCGTGTCGGTGAGGATGAATACAAAATCACCGTGCGGCTGCGCGAGGATCAGCGCCAGATGCCGGAAGACATCGAAAATCTCAATATCACTT
>JAGTUW010000206.1 GCA_018224345.1 Bacteroidota bacterium | reverse complement strand
GGCTGTAGCGTCGCCTGTCCTACCGAAGCAACAATGTTCGGCGATCACGCGGGATTGCTCGCCGAGGCCTACCGCCGCATCCGTGAAAACCCGGATACATACGTACAGAGAGTCTACGGACATAAAGAAGTCGGTGGGACCTCTGTCTTCTTCCTCTCCAGCGTTCCTTTCGAAAAACTCAACTTCCATACCAAACTCGATACCGAGCCGTTGCCACGATTGACCTGGCAGGTACTGGAAAAAATTCCTGATGTCGTCGCAACCGCAGGCGTCGCTCTCGGCGCCGTGTACTGGATTACCAGTCGACGTGAAGACGTCCGGAAGTATGTGAAGGGACAAAAGAACAATAAATCACAAAAGAACGCCTGAGGAGGATACCATGAATTTCTCAATGCCACGCATCACATTCTGGAAAGTGACGGCAGCGGTGTTCCTCCTCGGAGCATTCGTTGCGACCATCGTCCGCTTCGGCTGGGGCCTCGGTGCCTCGACCAATCTCAGCGACATCACGCCCTGGGGCCTCTGGATCGGTTTCGACGTCGTTACCGGTGTCGGTCTGGCCGCGGGTGGGTTCACCCTCGCTGGCATCGTCCACATCTTCAATATAAAGAGATTCAAACCCGTGGTTCGTCCGGCCATCCTGACGGCCTTTCTCGGCTACCTGCTCGTGATCGTCGGACTGATGTTCGATCTCGGTCGGCCCTGGACGATCTGGCATGCCCTGATCTATCAGAATCCGGAATCCGTCCTGTTTGAAGTCGCCATGTGCGTCATGCTGTACACCACCGTTCTGGCACTGGAATTCTCTCCCGTCGTGCTTGAGCGTTTCCATCTGAAGAAAACGCTGAAATGGATCAAGCGTATCACCATTCCCCTGATCATTATCGGTGTACTGCTCTCAATGCTGCATCAATCCTCACTCGGATCACTGTATCTGATCATTCCACAGAAAATGCATCCGTACTGGTATTCCCCGATGCTGCCGGTGTTCTTCTTCATCAGCGCCGTCATCGTGGGACTCGGCATGACCATCGTGGAATCCTACCTGAGTGCGCGCGCCTTCCAGAAAACCCTCGAGCTCCCATTGCTGCGGGATCTGGGCCGCATCATGATCGGTGTTCTGCTCGTGTATTTCACCATGCGCGGTATCGACCTGATCCGTCGCGACGCCCTCGGCTTCCTCTTCGATGGCAGCTTCGAAACCCTGATGCTGTATCTGGAAATCGCACTGATGCTCATAATTCCGGTGTTGCTCTTCAATATCAAGGAGTGGGGACGCTCCCGCCAGGGGCTGTTCTTCGCCGCCTTCAGCGTGGTCCTGGGCTTTGTGACGAATCGCCTCAATGTCGCACTGACCTCACTCGAAGGATATTACTCCGAGAATTTCGGCATGTCCTATTTCCCGGGCATCGGTGAACTGGCTGTCACCATCGGCATCGTCACGGCGGGCTTCGTGCTGTTCGCATATGCTGTGAAGTATCTCCCGATCTTCCCTGACGAGCACGGGCACGAGGAAACACTTATCGATATCGAAGAAGCCGGAAGAGAGGAATCCTCCGCGATACATCCAACACCCGCATCCGAATTGCACAAACAATAATTCCATAGTCAACCATCCCGACGCACTCTGACGACGAAGCGTTTATGAACACCACTTCAAATACATCAAGCGAACATTGCGTATGGGTCAGCGCCGGCGTGCTGAACAACAAGCTCTGTGACCGCAATTTCGATTGCGAGCACTGCCCTCTCGACGCTGCGCTGCGCGACGATGTCAGTGCGTGTTCTGAAAACGGTGCGTCATTGTCCGTCACAACCATGCAATTTCCGGACTGGGAGCAGCTCTCGGAAGATGTACAGCGCGTGCTCTCCCCACTGCGCTCGATACCACTCTGCAAGGACGCCCGATACTCGGCGCGTCATGCCTGGGTGCGTCTGCTGCCGTCGGGGCTGATGCGCATCGGACTCGATGCATTCGCCGCGGCAATGCTTCCGGAGGATGCACAACTCATCACCGTCGCACATAATACAGTTTTGCGGGAGGGGGAAGCCTTAGGATGGGTCTACGCGTGGAATAAGACACTTCCTCTTCCCGCACCTGTTTCCGGCGTCGTTACCTGTCGGGGAAACGACTATCTTCGAACTGTCAAAGAACTCCGTCGCAATCCATACCGCGACGGAAGCCTCCTGACGCTGACTCCGGCTGTCGGCGCCATCGCCACCGCTCGCGTCTATCCCGCAGCCACGCATCGCAAGCGGATCGAGCGCCATTGCCGCAAACTTACCGGCCGAATCCTGCGCGCCCTCGCCCTACCCGAAGCCGGACTCTGTCTCAACGACGGAGGTGTACCCGTCGCATCCCTCCCCGACATGTTCGGCGATGATCGCTACTGGGGGATACTGAAACATTTCATCGGTGGTCCGGGCCACTGACAGCAACTGACAATGCGGTCTACACGAAAGAATGCGGCATACGTCGCATTCTTTCGTGTAGACCTGCCCCGGAAACTGTATCGCTGACAGGGTATCGGGCAAAGGAAGCAGGAGACAAAGGTCCTGAATCTTGTCAAATAGTGCGCTTATCATTAGATTGTCTCAAGCACCTCAGGAGAAGCGGATTATGCGCCTGTATCACACCCTCAGTTTCAAACTCATTTCGTTGATATTTATCGCGCTGCTCGTCATGACGGCAGGGACAATTTATTTCCACGTGGAAGCGCAGAGTTCTTTCCTCGAGCATACCATCCACCTCTGCGCCGAACGAGCCAGCGCCTTTGCAAAAGTCGCACTCAATCAGGGAATGCAGGACAACCACCCCGAAGTTATCCGCCAGACCATGATCGATATCGGCTCCGCCTCCGGCATGGAACTGATCAGTCTCTATGACAAGAACGGGCGTATCGCCTACTCCTCAGATCCTACGCATGTAGACCGCGTCGTCAACACAAAGGATATCGCCTGCGCCCCCTGTCACCTCGGCAGTGAGGATTTCACGCAGACCAGCAGCAAGGAATTCATGCGGGTGTTCATGGCTCCCGAAGGACATCGCGTGCTCGGCCTGATCACACCGATACACAACTCCCCTTCCTGCTACGATGCCCCCTGCCACGCCCACCCTCCCGAACAGACCGTGCTCGGCGTGCTCGATGTGCAGATGTCGCTCGACAGTATCGACGTGCATGCAGAGGATGTCCGCGCCTTCGTTCTGGCTTCCTCCGCGCTGACCTTCCTCGTCCTCGCCGCCGGAACTATCGTCTTCGTCTTCTTCTTTGTCCATAAACCAGTACAATCCGTCATCGACGGAACGCACAGAATCGCCACCGGCGAGCTGAATCATACCATACCATTGCGCCGCAAGGACGAGCTCGGCGTCCTGGTCAAGTCCTTCAACCGTATGGCGCAGGAACTCGAGCGCGCCAAGGGAGAACTCGTCGAGTGGTCCAATACTCTCGAAGAAAAGGTCGCTCTCAAAACCGACGAGCTCAATAAAGTACAGGCACAGATTCTGCACATGGAGAAAATGGCCTCGCTCGGAAAATTGAGTTCTGTCATCGCGCATGAACTCAACAACCCCCTCGCCGGCATTCTCACTTACGCCCGGCTGATTGACAAACGTCTCGCCGCCCGCGCGCTCGACGAGGGGAAATGCAATGCGATGCGCAAGGACGCCCAATTGATCGCCGATGAAGCCCGTCGCTGCGGCGATATCGTAAAGAATCTGCTCTTCTTCGCCCGTGGGCGCGAAGGGGAATACCGGCAGGCGGATCTCAACGAAGTCATAGAAAAAACCATCAAGCTGGTCCAACATAAAATCTCTCTTTTCGAAATCAGTCTCGAGGTGCATGTCCCGTCCGAAACGGTCCTCGCCACCTGCGACAGCAATCAGATACAGCAGACTGCGCTGGCGATAATCATGAACGCCATAGAGGCCATGCCCGACGGCGGCCGCCTCTCTGTCTCCCTCGCCCGCGATGACGGCAACGCCATCATTCGCATATCGGATAACCGAGTCGGGATATCCAGCGAAGATCAGCGCAACATTTTCGAACCGTTTTTCACGACCAAGGAAGAAGGACACGGCACGGGGTTGGGTCTGTCCGTCGCCTACGGTATCATTCAGAGGCACGGGGGACGCATCAACGTCGACAGCGAGCCCGGCAAGGGTTCGACCTTCATCATCACCATCCCCATACAAGGTCCGTCAGAACAAGGACAGGAGCAGGCATGAGCGCATTCAATCCTTCCGAGATCACCATCATGATCGTCGATGACGAACCCAGCGTTCGGGAATCCCTGGCCGCATGGTTCGAAGATGACGGCTACGTCATCCTTACCGCACAGAACGCCGCAGAGGCCCTGCAGCACATGCAGAATCACACTGTGGACATCATTCTCCTCGACATCAAGATGCCGGGGATGGACGGTCTCGCGTTGCAGGACAGGATTCGGGAATTCAACACCGAAGTCATCATCATCATTATCACGGCGTTTGCCACTGTCGATACCGCCGTGCGTGCATTGAAAGCCGGCGCCTTTGATTACACCACCAAGCCGGTCGATCCAGATGAACTCTCGCATCTCGTCCGCAATGCCGTGGAAAAAATCCGTCTTCAACGTGAAAACCGTGCCCTGCGCGACAGTATCGATCAACTGCAGTTTGTCGATGACATCATCGGGGAAAGCGCGGAGATGCAGAAAGTACTCGAGATGGTCAGGAACGTCGCGCCCACGGATTCCTCCGCCCTCATTCTCGGTGAAAGCGGTACAGGCAAGGAACTCATCGCCCGGGCTATCCATATGAACAGCCGTCGACGCTACTTCCCTCTTATTCCCGTCAACTGCGGCGCCATTCCCGAGTCCCTGCTTGAAAGCGAACTCTTCGGTCACGAAAAAGGCGCCTTCACCGGAGCGCAGTATCGCCGCAAAGGGAAATTCGAAATGTCGCAGGGAGGCACGATTTTTCTCGATGAAATCGGGACACTGAGTCTGAAATCCCAAGTGGACCTTTTGCGCGTGCTCGAGGACCGTGAGTTCCATCGCATCGGCGGGGAACGAACGGTGAAGGTGGACTTCCGTCTGATCTGCGCCACGAACGTGAATCTGGAAGATGAAGTCAAAGCGGGGCGTTTTCGCGAAGATCTCTATTACCGCATCAATGTCTTTACCATCACCATTCCCCCGCTGCGCGAGCGACGTCCCGATATCCCGCTGCTGGCACGCTACTTCGTCGAGCGGCATGCGACGGCCATGACCAAAGTCGAACCGGAGATCAGTACGGAGGCCATGGATGTACTGTTGACGCACGACTGGCCCGGGAATGTCCGCGAACTCGAAAACGCGCTTGAACGTGCAGTGGTAATCAACAAAGGTGATGTGATAAAACCAGAGGATCTCCCCGTCCAGGTAGGGCGCGAAACCGCAGGTCCCCGCTCCTCCTCCCTCGCGGAGGTCGAGAAGGATCACATCAGGCATATGCTGTCGGACAATAACTGGAATATTTCCCGTACAGCGGAACAGCTGGGGATCGATCGTGTGACACTGTACAACAAGATCGAGAAATACGGCCTGAAGCGTCCCGCATAACCCCGCCATGAGGGATATTTCCATCATACCACTGGGAGCGCACCCGCGCGATGTCCTGCTGATCGAGCTCAAGCATGGGATCGAACGTGTACTGCCCGTTGAATGTACGATTCATGAAATTCCGCTCGATATCGAAACTGCGTTCGATTCCTCCCGCCGCCAGTATCACTCGACACTGATACTGGCGCATCTGTTGCAGCAGACTGATCTGACTGCGGGACGCCTTCTGGGCATCACGCCCTTCGACCTCTTCGTCCCTGTACTGACGTTCGTGTTCGGGCAGGCACAGGTCAACAACCGTACTGCCGTGTTTTCCACCTTCCGTCTTCATAATGAATTTTACGGTCTTCCGCAGTCACAGGAAATCCTTGCCATGCGCACACTCAAGGAAGCGGTGCATGAACTCGGCCATACGTACGGGTTGCGGCATTGCCAGGGTCGCCCCTGCGTGATGAATTCCTCCACCTACGTCGAAGATATTGATTTGAAGCCACCGGATTTCTGTTTGCCTTGCCGCACGCACCTTCAATCCGTACTTTGAGCGTGTTCAGGGAGAACACCTCGATCGTTCGACATACATAGGGAGATCATTATGACACGAGCATGGACCTCATACGCGTCAGCGTGCGCATTCACGTTCCTGACCATCATTTCGTCCTCTTTCGCATGGGCACAACCGTGGAACTATGATTTCGGAAGCGGCACAGGCACGCACGACAACAATGCAAGTACGTCCTTTCTTCCAACACCGCCATCCGGAAACGCGCGTGTGCGCATCGGAACGCAGGGAGGAAGCGTGGAATTGCGCAATCCCGGCGACACCCGCCTCGGCAGCGGCAGCGAGGCCGTCCTGACCGCTCCGACAGGCGCATCATTGAACAAGATTCAGTGGTACGGGTTCAACGCGGCGGAGACCTTTACCTTCCAGACAGCACTGAACATCAGCGGCGGAACAGGCGACATATACTTTTTCTGCGGAAACGGAAGCTGTTTCAGCGACAATGTGGGCTTTTCCTCCAGCCAGGTCTTCGCAGGGATGAAATGGGTACGCGACAACAGCGGCCTGTCGCTGTTCGTGCGTTCGGGTAGCACCTGGTCGGCCGTCACACCCGCAGCAATGCACAACGACAGTGTCCATATACTTGAACTGTATGCCAACAACTCCGCTACAACCAGAAATTACAGTCACAATACACAGCAGACACTCGCTGCATACAGTTACGACGTATGGATCGACGGAGTTCTGGTGATCGACGGTCAGGCGGGAGCGGGTCTCCCCGACACGCTCGACATCAACGGTTTCATGTTCTACGCCGCCGCGAGCGCGTCCAACGACTGCCGGATCGCTCTCGACGACATCATATACACCAACACTATCGCCGCGCAACCTCTGCCTGTTGAACTCAGCGCCTTCGAGGCGCGTGCGTTCGAAGGACGCGTCGAACTGCGTTGGCGCACCGAGACGGAATTACAGAATTACGGATTTGAAATACTCAGAAGCAGTACCGGAGACGAGTGGGAGGCCGTCGCCTTTGTCCCTGGTGATGGTGACCGGCAGACACCCCGATGGTATATGTGGACGGACAGTCTCGGCGTCATATCGGGACTTCTGCGATACCGTTTACGACAGATCGACCGTGACGGCGGCAGCAACCTCTCGCCTGAGCGCGTCGTACAGATACCAGCCGCGAGCGAAGGCTTGCTTCTCGGGGTTCCGTGGCCAAATCCCGCCCGGGACTTCGTAACCCTGTCACTGTCCGCGACACATGAATGCGATGTGCAGCTGGAAATCCTGACGCTTGTCGGGACACAGGTTGCGGTCCTGCCTGCCATGCGCCTCCTCCCCGCAGGCAGGCAGGATGTGCGCCTGTCCTGTGCCCGCTTCCCCCGTGGTCTGCATCTCGTCATCGCCCGCAACGCACACAGCACCCGGACAAGATTCCTCATGTTGCAATAACATCAGCATGCATCGCCCCTGTACGTTCTGCAGTCATTTCTCTCAGTCCCCGGATTCATCGCGCTCTATGGTAAATTCATAGCTCCGTTCACCGACATCGTCAGATGGTGAATTCGGAGGGGCGCTGCTGCATGAAAGCAGGAGCAGGGAAAGGAGGGGAAACAGGCAGAGCCTGGACGGATTGTATGTATTCATAACAATATCTTTCCTTGTTAAACGTGGATGGACTGCATTGGGACACCCGTATGATCGGCGTTCTTCCTTCTCTTCTCAGCCGGGCAATACCATCGGGCATGGCGTACACAGAAACAACCCCAACAGACGGAAATCAACCACATTGCCATATTCGGTGGGATTCCTGAAGGCGATTTCAACACGGTGTCACACGGGGCCATGTGGGACACTGGCAGGTGCAATTTTCATTTTTCTGTTGGATTAATGTAGTACTCTTCCGGGCAAGGATCAAGACTGTGCTCTTCTGCGGCAGCAGTGTTGCGGGAAGTCTTTCTCATTCAATTGCGTTCATCACGGAGATTGCGCCGCTACGGATGATTCGGGGGGAATGCGCATTATAACCCGGTTTGGACGGATCAGGAATTGGTTTGACACATGGGCACGTCTTCAGTACCTTTTATTTTCGCATGATGTTGTTTCTGTTCTTTGAAAATAGCTGGACAGCTTCTGACAGAAATCATCATGCTGTCGTTTTAAATCCCGATATCCGGAAGGAAGCGGACATTTCCCATCAATAAAAGGAAACAATCGATATGAAGAACGTCAAATCCCGCAATACGCCGGGCAAGAAAGAGGCGCAGAAAAAATCTGCTCTGGAACAGTCCAACACAAAACTGAAGCGGATCATCGCCACCTTGTCCGTCGCCCTGGTCGCGTGTCTCGTATATATATTTGCATACCCGACTCCTTCCACACCACCGCAAAACACGATGAACAGGAGTTATCCCGCCGCAGAACCGACAGCAGCACCACCCTCAGCCCAGGTCGAAGTTGAGGCCTTGACCGATGCCCCGGCTGCCGATCCACAACGTCCTGCATCCGACGCTCCTGCTGTTGCACCAAATACCACGACCACCATGCCCTCAGAGCAACGCGCAGGAAAAATAAATCCGCCTCATGGAGAGCCGGGACATCGCTGCGATGTTCCAGTGGGGAGTCCACTGCCATAATCCAAACCACATTCCCGGGATGTCAATGGGAAAACCGGACTGAAGAACAGGGGCAGAAAGGGATGAACCGGACGTCCCGGAAGTAAAACCATGGCTGAAAACAGGGCCATAAAAAGGTTCAGCCCTTAACGTGGTGGAACACGAATAAGGGCTGAAGGAGGATATTAATGCATACCAAGATACGGAGATTCTGTGAATTGGTTACAGTTTGAGGCCATAAATCGTGGGGTACTTAGTCGGTACTATCGTTTGGACCCGCAAAGACAGGATGGAAGACAACCTGGCGCAGTGGCAATCAGTCTCTCGACGCCAACGGGAGGTGCAGTACGACCCGGGTCCCGCGTTGCTCGACGGAATCGATGGCAATGCTACCGCAATTGAGCTCGATATATCGCTTCGTGAGCGCAAGTCCGAGACCGACACCCTGATATTCCTTCGTGTATCCCTCACTGGCCTGGGAAAAGGGCTCGAACAGTCTCTCCATATAAATCCCTGGTATACCTATCCCCGTATCCTCTATACTGATAATGGACTCGCCATCGTGTTTCTGCGCGTTGACGACGACACTCCCCTCCTGCGTGTACTTGATCGCATTGTCGAGCAGATTGGAAACGGCCTCGATGAACATGAACTGATCAATAAGGCACTCCGCCTCGGAACATTCGGGGTCAAAATCGAGACGCAGTCCCTTTTCGTATGCATGACGCTCATGCTCGGATACGATACGTCTCAGAACAGGAATAATATCGTGCGGTTCACGTTGGGGCGCCACGGCTCCGGCCTCGAGCTGTGAGAGATTCAATATGCTATGAATCGTATTTGTGAGTCGTGTGCCGCTGATAGCAATGGAATCGAAATAATCTTTCTGTTCTCCGTTGAGCGTCTCTCGAAGATCTTCCTCAAGCAGAGCAGTGAAACCGAGAATCGTGTTCAAGGGTGTACGTATTTCATGCGACATATTGGCGATGAACAATGCTTTGACCTGTTCTCCATGCTGCGCCCTGCGCAAGGCTTCCTCCCGCTCCCGCTCGAGCCGTTTGCGTTCGCTCACATTCCGTATGATACCGTAAAAGAGGGTTTTCTGATCCTGCTTGAGTGCGGAAATGGAAAGCTCAATCGGAAAAGTCGAACCGTCCGATCTGCGGGCTTCGGCTTCCTGAATGCCGCCCTCCTCACCGGGCGTCCAGGCGGAGAACTCTGTCAATGTTGTCTCATCGAGAAAAGGCAGGAAACGGGAACACTCCGTGTCGAACACATCGGAAACAGGGCAGGCAAACATTCTTTCCGCCGCCTGATTCCAGAGCATGATGCGACCCCGTGTGTCGAAGCCGATAATGGCATCCGTGGCGTGTTCGGCGATATGCACGAAACGGGCCTCCGAATCTGTCAACGCCTCCTCTGTCCTCCTCTGCGTCGTGATGTCCTCGATCGTGCCTTCGTGGTACAGAAACGCACCATCATGGTCGCGCACGGTGACAGCATTCTCGCGAGTGACGATTTCTGTACCGTCTCTGCGGTGAAAGTGAGATTCCATACCCTCGAAATGTCCCTCCACCTTCAGCCGGTGCAGCATTCGCGAGTTGTCGTACCCGAGCTGTGTGCGGATATTGGAGAGTGCCTGCACTTCAGCGAGAGTTTCGAATCCAAGCATACGCACCATAGCAGGATTCGCCAGCAATATCTTCCCGTCCGCATCGGTGCGATACACACCGACAGGCAGATTCTCATACAGCGTACGGAATTCCTCTTCCCGGCGCTGGAGTTCCTCGGTCATCAAATGCGAATCGGTCACGTCGCGCAGTATGATAAGCATGCCGCTCTCACCCTCGCCCAGATCGGCGACCCGTTGCGAACGCTCGCTGACATACAGAATCGAGCCGTCCTTTTTATGCATGCGGAAATTCCCGCCATGTGCTGTCTGCCCCTCAAGACGATTGCGGAAGAGCTCCCTGTCGCCGGGATGCAGCAGATCCGGCAGTGACCTGTCCTTCAGCTCCTCCCTGGTGTAGCCGAGATACCGTGCCCCATATTCATTGATGTTGATGATGCGGATCTGCCCGTCGACATTGCAATAAATGTCCGGCGCGTAATCATACAACAATTGATAACGCATACGGCTTTCGGCTACCTCGCGTGTGCGTTCGGAGACCTTGTTCTCCAGTTGCGATTTCTGCGCACGAAGAATATCCTCCGCATCCTTGATACGCAACATTGCAGTGATCTGCGCAATGAGTTCCCCCGGTTCTACCGGTTTGGTCAGGAAAGCGTCGGCCCCCTCCTCAAGACCCCGTACCCTGCTGTGCGTGTCCGTCTGATACGCGGTGAGAAGAATGACCGGAATATGTGCGGTGTCGGGATTCTTCTTCAGCCTGCGACAGACTTCATACCCGTCCATTCCCGGCATGGAAATATCGAGAAGAATAATGTCCGGATGCCACTCCTCCGCGCGGGCCATACCGTCAGCGCCATTGGATATGGTTTCAATGTTGTACTGTGGTCTGAGATTCTGCAGCAATGCCCGCAATGCCAGCAGATTGTCGGCTTTGTCATCGACGATGAGTATGTTTCTTGTCTTCGGGGGAAGGTCCGAATCCTGCATATCTGCTCCTACTCTTTTTCTGACATCGCATAGACAGCCTGGAGAAGATCCTCCTCATCGAACGTCCCTTTAATCAATACGCGCCTGACCTGCGCTTCCTGCAACAGCAATTCCTGCTGTTGATTCAACTGATACGCGGTAATGACGACGACGGGAATATTCCTGAGTGCCGGAAATTTTCTCATTTCGACGAGAATATCAAAGCCACTGACGTCAGGAATCATAAGGTCGAGAAGGACACCGTCAGGCGGTCTGGCGAGCAGACTACCGATGGCCATCGCTCCCGATTCCATCGTCGTCACTTCATACCCTTCCTGCACCAGAAGAATACGCAACTGATCGAGAATCATATCGCTGTCGTCGATAATCATGATATGCGCGGCAGCAAGGGCGGTGGTGCCCGGAGGATCGGCATCGAAGCGCCGTTTTTTCTTCTGATGCGAGGGCTTGACATTTGCCCGCTTCAATGGAAGGGTGACGCTGAATTCCGATCCCTCTCCAAGCTTACTGCGCACATCGATGCTCCCACCGAGACGCCTTGCGGACTTCATGGCGATTGCGAGCCCCAGGCCGACTCCGTCGAATTTTCTCCGGGCGCTGCTGTCGACCTGCTGAAACTCCCCGAAAATCGAGCTGAGGTGTTCCTCCGGAATACCGATTCCGGTGTCTCGCACAACCATGTGGAGTTGTGAGGCATCCGCATAGATCTCCACTTCCACACGCCCGCCTGACTCCGTGAACTTGATGGCATTGCCAATGAGATTCTGCAGTATCATCTCGACTGCACGACGTTCGACATACAAGGTGGGCAGCTTCTCCGCGGCATTGACAGTGAGTTCGAGTCCCTTGTTATCTGCCAGCGGACGCAAGCCTTCGACGATACTCCCTGCGGTGGTGGCGGGATCGACGGACTCGCGCTCCCACTCGTGCTGTCCGGAATCGAGACGCGAGAGCTCGAGCATATCGTTGATGATTTCCAGCAACTGCTTCCCGTTCCGTTCGATCACGCCGAGATAGGCATCCTCTTCCTCGGAGATACGCTCATGGAGTTGCAGCCGTAATGCGCGTCCGAGTGTCAACACGGCATTGAGCGGAGTACGAAGTTCATGACTCATGTTCGAGAGAAAGCTGCTCTTTTCGACATAGGCCAGTTCGAGCTTCCGCTGCTGCTCATCGAGAGTCTGGTTCTGCACCTGCAATTCCTCTGCCTGCTGCTGTAATTCCTCCGTCATCG
>JAGTUW010000205.1 GCA_018224345.1 Bacteroidota bacterium | reverse complement strand
GCTGGCCCGGCGACACCTGACGGCCCATGATATCATACACAGCAACCGAGCCCGTGCGGAATGTGCCGGCGCTTATCTCCACCACGACGGCGCCGGTATTCGGTTCGGGATGGACCGAGACGTTCCAGTCCGGCCGCGGAGGCATGTCCGTATTCAGCACGCTCACCGTGAATTCGTCCGAGAAGCGCTCGCACCCCTCACTGTTGGTGACCCTGACCATGTACACACCCACGTCATCGAGAGGCAGACACTGCGCTGTGGCGCCCGGGATCTCCATGCCGTCTCTGAACCATTGCCAGGATTCGGCGGCGCCGGTACTCAGCACATCATCCGAACGATGTATCTCGGGAATCGGTGGCAGGGGATGCACCTGCACAGTGACAGGTGAACTGACAGCGTACGCTCCGGCGGCATTCCATACCGTCACGTAATATCTTCCTGTATGATGGACGACAATGCTGCGCGTCGCTTCGCCGGTTGACCACAGGTAAGAGGCATATCCCCCCCCCGCATCGAGCGTAACGGAATCGCCCTCACAGAAAGTTACCGGACCGTCCGGAGTAATCGTCACCAGAGAAGGATGATCGAGTGCCGGCAGAATCACTGTCTTCTTGCACAGGACTGAATCCACATTGTCGGTCCGCACCCATATCTGTATCACAGCCTGCTGTTCCACCGGTGAAGGCGGATGCTGCAGCATCCATTGCACCTGTCCCTGCTGCCCCGGAAAAAGAACCGCCGGTGTCAGGAGCCTGACCGCCGCTTCACCGTCGACCAGCGTCAGAGCGCCGGCCGCTGTGATTGTGGCAAACACTTCATCCGTCGGCTGACCTCCGGTATTCGTCACCGTCACCGTGACAGGAAAGGGCATGGGTTCATAGTTCGTGTGCATTTCATTGGGCGAGATCTCCGGGACATCGATATCGCATGCAAGAATGGCGCCACCGGGTGCAATCTCCACGCTACTGCAGCAGGTGACATCCGGATGATTGTCGAAGGAAGCGACAATGCAGATTTCAGTGTTGACCCTGCCTGTCTGGTGTTTTGCCGCAACCTGCCATCGCACGTCCATGACCTCGTTGACGGCCAGTTCGTCCGATGTCCCTGTCTGCACATCAGTCAGCGGAGCGACGAGTTCCACCACATCGGCATCATAGCTGATACGAAAACGCACGTCCCCGGCTTCCCTGTCTCCGGTATTCGTGATGCGCATGTCCACCGGAAACGGACTCGGATCATACACGCGTTCATTCTCATCCCATACCACCTCCACCGGCGCATCGGCCGTGCAGGTCACTTCGGGAAGCAGTGGCAGAATGCAGATTTCACCCGCATCGATGATCGGGATGAAGCACCCCTGGTCAAAGGAGGCATCAATCGCTTCGATTGCGCAACAGACCGTATCCAGCGGACTCGTGGCAGTAAAGGTCAGCTCCATCAGTTTCCCGTTGCCGTTGATGATCTTGCCATCCGACACACGAATCAGGGTTCCGTTCGCTGCCGGTACAACATCGATTCTGCTCCCTTCGAGCAGGGAACCTGGTGGCGCGGTAACACTTTTGAACTGCAAGCACTGCGAATCGAATTGCAGGTTGAATTCGAATGGATAACACATCTCGCCGTCGATCGGTGTGATCAGATTCAACGGTATGGCGATGTCTGTATTGCCCTTGCCACTCACCTGGCCGAGTTCCATATACAGATCCGTAAATGTCGCCGAATCCAGCGGAGCCCTGTAGGATTCCTCCTTCATGTCCGTTCCGTCGCAGAAATCCACAAGCTGCAACTCCACCGTCCGCATACTGCCGTCGGCGCAGTCACGTTCGTAGGTGATGATGCATTCGGGCTTCGCAATCTCATCGTAGAGCACACTCATATGACCTGTATTCGGTGTTTGATAATACCTTCCACCCGTCAGCCTGGCCAGGGTCTCGAGATCCGCAGCGTTGATGTTATTGCCGATACCGATAGTGAAGACACGGATACGGTGCCTGTCCGCAAGGGCGATGACCTCTCCAAGTGTGCGCGAGGAGGCATTGTCAGCGCCGGCTGTCATAATGACAACCGCACGGCACACGTTGACACCGTCGTTGATCAGCTCGAGAATGCCGGCGTATGCGCCGTCACGCCAGGCGCTTGATCCGCTGGCGGGCAACGCGTCAATGGCCGCATACAACATCGGTTTATTTGAGGTCATCTTCTGAGCCACGGTGACATTCGAGGAGAACCAGATAATTGCGGCCTCGTCCAAGATACCGTCCATCAGGTCTATAAAAGCGTTCCCTGTCTGCCTGGCCTTTGCGTTTCCGTCACCGGCCATGGGATCCGATGCGTCGAAGACCAACGATACTGATTCATTGCAATATATGGTTGAACGCGGACACCACACTGTGAAGTCGGTGACCTCGACCGAGTCTTCGAATATCCGGAAATTTTGCTTCCCTATGTTGTAAGCAGCTTGCCCATTGCAATCAACCGAAAAATACAGCTCTGTCGTCGACAGGTTGCTATAGATCCGTTTGAAGTCCAGATCCGGTTGGGCGAGGACGGTGTTCCACCCGAACATGAGGCAGACAAAGACGAAAAACAGTCGGGACATGGGAACCTCCAGGAAATGGATGTCGAAGACCTGTGGACAACCCGGGCGACCGCAGCTGTCGTCGCGCTGCCCGTTGCAACG
>JAGTUW010000204.1 GCA_018224345.1 Bacteroidota bacterium | reverse complement strand
CTCACGCCGGAGATCAAGAAGACCATAGAGCAGAACATCGCGTTGACCCGTGAGAAATCACGGGATGTGGATGGCGACACCGCCGATATCCGCTTCGCACTGCGGCGACTTACACCCGAGGACGCCCACGCACTTACCTCGCTCTACGGCATTGTGTTCGAGAGCTATCCCTTCCCGATATTCGAACGGGAATACATTGTCCATACCATGGAAAACGACAGCATCGCCTATTACGGCGCCTTCGACGGGAAAAATACACTGGTCGCCGCCTCGTCAGCGGAAATGGATAAAGTATCTTTGAATGCGGAAATGACCGATTTCGCAACACATCCGGAGTCCCGAGGCCACAATATCGCGCTGCATCTGCTGAGGTTCATGGAAGCGGACATGCTGCAGCGCAGGATGAAGGTGCTCTACACCATCGCCCGGGCCATGTCTGCCGGTATGAACATAACGTTCGGACGCGCAGGTTACACGTATACCGGGACGTTGGTTAACAACACCAACATTTCCGGGCACATAGAAAGCATGAATGTCTGGTGCAAGCGTCTGCTCGGGATTGTGACTTCGTGATGCAGTAGAATTTTCCTTTGTCGACTTTCAGACACAAAGGCACCAGGAACACCAAGACACGAAAAGGGATTCAGGGGCGCTATTTATTGAATAAGGAGCGCTCCGACAGACTTTTTTGCTGATATTCGTGATTTAGTGACTTGTGGTTTTTCCCGCCGCACTGCAATTCAGGAGGGAGGATAAAAAAAAGAGCCAACTAAAGCTGAGGAGGGAGAGGGTACTCGAGTTGGCTCTTGGAAACAGTGAATGCGAAGTCAATATACATAAGGCATTCTCTTAAAGCAAGAGTTTAGCAAAATTTTTTTTAACCCTTATGCAGCAACGACTTATCAGCTATTAAGCTGTCTGAGAGCGGCCTTGATCATATCCGAAGCGCCCTGTGCAGCTTCTGAGGTGTTGCTCATGACGTGGTTCAGCGCTTTTTCCGCCATTTGTCTGCCGTAGCCGAGCGCCTGGAGTGCCATCAGCGCCTCATCACGCGCTCCGAGACGCAGGCCGGAGACAGTACTTGCCCCTGCATCGATGTCTCTCGACAGCGTGTCCCGCAATTCCACGACGATACGTTCTGCTGTTTTCTTCCCTATACCGGGAATACGAGTCAGGGCCGCGACATCACCTTTCGTGACGCGCAGCCGGAGATCCTCCGGTGATATACCGCTGAGAATATTCAATGCCATGCGTGCCCCGATTCCTGAGATAGCCTGCAATTGGCGAAATATGCGGCGCTCCTCTGCGTGTGCGAAGCCGAAGAGCAGCAGAGCGTCTTCCCGGACATGCAGATGTGTCAGGAGTTTGACGTGTTCTCCTTCCCCGGGGAGTGTGTCCTGTGTATGCAGCGAGATATGAAGTGCGAATCCGACGCCACCGACATCGATGACAGCGGTAACGGGCCCTTTTGCGGCCAATATACCTTCGATGAATTCAATCATGTTCTGATTCTCTCCGGATTATCTGCAACAAATTTTTCCCAGCCACCGGTTGATTTCTTTGCTTCGAACAAATGCATGGCATGACAGATCGAGAGAGCGAGTCCGTCAGCTTCATCCGATTTCGCGAATCCTTCCCGAATGCCGAGTATTGCTTTCACCATGTACTCCACCTGTTGTTTTGCCGCCGCGCCCGAGCCTGTGACGGCGCGTTTGACTTCACGTGGAGAGTATTCGGTGATACCGAGTTGGCGATGTACAGCGGCGAGCATGGCGACACCACGGACCTGACCGAGTTTGAGCGTTGACTGAATATTCTTTCCATAGAATGCAGTTTCAATACAGAATTCATCGGGATGGTGCTCGTCGATAACCACCAGCAAGCCGTCATACACTTTGCGAAGGCGGAGGGACACCGCATCCGTGGGGTGCATGGTGATGACGCCGGAAGAGATGCGAGCGTACTTCGTGCCGCGGACTTCGATAATACCGAAGCCCGTGACGAGAGAACCGGGGTCCACGCCCAAAATCAGCATCATGCACCGTTATTGCATTGATTCCATGACGTCGGCGTCGATATCGAAATCGGCATACACATTCTGTGTATCATCATGCTCCTCGAGAGCCTCGAACAGCCGCAGTACGCCTTCAGCGTCCTTGCCCTCAACCTTCATTGTATTCTGCGGTACCATCTGGGTTTCAGCTTCAAGAATTTCCATCCCCTGGTCTTCCAGGGCTTTGCGCACGTTGTGAAAGGATGCAGGATCGGTGATGATTCCGAAGGACTCTTCTTCCGTTTGCATATCTTCGGCGCCTGCGTCGAGCACGAGCAGCATCAGCTCATCCTCATCATAGTGTTTGGGCAATATGATGACTCCCTTCCGGTCGAATTTCCAGGACACACTGCCATTCTCGGCGAGGTTACCATTGTTTTTCGAGAACAGATGGCGCAATTCCGCCACCGTACGATTTTTGTTGTCGGTGATTGTTTCTATCAGGAATGCAACACCACCGGGACCGTACCCCTCGTAAGTATTTTCCTCATAGTGAACACCTTCCATCTCCCCGGTTCCGCGTTGTATTGCACGTTTGATATTGTCAGCGGGCATATTGGCCCCCTTCGCCTTGTCGATGGCCATACGCAGCCGGGGATTGCCATCGGGATCACCACCGCCGTCACGTGCAGCAATGGCTATTTCCTTGATGATGCGACCGAACAGTTTACCGCGGGCTGCATCCTTGGCGCCTTTGGCTCGCTTGATCGTCGCCCATTTTGAATGACCTGACATCAGTGCCTCCAGAAATAGTAACTGTGATTTCTAAACTGCTTCTTGTTGATATGCACGGATCTGGGCAAGAATTTCATCACGGGTACGTGGCATATCCGTCGGACGAACGTCACGTACTTTAAGTTGCGGGAAGACATTCCCGTTCCAGGAATTTTCCTCTATGGTAAACAGCATGTCGATACGTGCATCCCCGGATGAAACGATATCGAGCCGGGAACCGAGATTGAAGCCGATACAGTCGAAGACCACACTGTCCTGCCGCACCTTCAACTTGAGATGATCCCGTCCGACAATACGGGGTGAGCCGAAGACTTCAAGATCATTGGCGAAAAATATTGGCCGCATGTTTCCAGGCCCGAACGGCGCGAACTGCTTGAGAATCCGGAAAAAACGGGGCGTAATCTCACTGAGACGAATATGTGCATCCGCCGTGATTTCATGCGTCAACATGTCTTCATCGAACATTTCCAGCGCCACACGGACGAACAATTCACGGAACTCCGGAATCCGGTCAACTTCCAGTGCAAGGCCAGCTGCGTACTTGTGACCACCGAACTGCAGGAGAAGGTGCTCACAGCGGCGCAGTGCTTCATATATATTGAAGTTGATGATGCTGCGGGCAGAACCTTTCGCCACACCATCGATGGTTGTCAGCAGTACGGTGGGACGGTAGAATTTCTCCACCAGACGGGATGCGACGATCCCGATCACCCCCGGATGCCAGTCACCGTTGTGAATGACAATCGGTTTGTTGTCATCTCCCGCCAGAAAATCCTCCGCCACGATAGTAGCCTGTGTGAAGGTCTCCTCATCGATGACGCGACGATTACGATTTTCCTCTTCGAGAATCAACGCACATTCCTTTGCACGCGTTTCTTCATCACAGGTGAGCAGTTCCACCGCGCGCGTTGCATCACCGAGCCTGCCGACGGCATTGATACGTGGAGCCATAACGAAGACGATCTGTTGCGCAGTGAGGTTGCCGAACCCCAGATTCGACGATTCCATCAGCGCCTTGATACCCGCCCGGGGATTCTCATTGATAATTTTCAGTCCGTAATGCACAAGAATGCGGTTTTCTCCGATCATCGGAACGATATCCGCAGCCGCGGCAATCGCCACAAAGTCGAGATACTCGTACGGCATTTCGCGAATGGTGTAGTACTCGGCAAGACCCTGTATCAGCTTGAAGCCGACACCAGCGCCGGACAGAAACTTGAAGGGGTACAGATCCCCCGGTTTGAGCGCATCGAGCACAGCATAGGCATCGGGAATTACGGGGCCCGGTTCGTGATGATCACAGATAATGACATCGATGCGTTTGGTTTTGGCGTAATCCACCTGTGTCACTGCCGTGACACCGCAATCGATGGAAATAAGCAGAGAGGTTCCGATACTTTGTGCATAGTCAATACCGGCTTCGGAGATACCATAGCCCTCATTCATACGATCAGGGATATACACTTCCACTTCGCAACCGATCCTGCGCAGAAACAAATACAGCAGGCTCGCGCTGTTGGTGCCGTCGACATCGTAATCGCCATAGACAAGGATCTTCTCTTTCGCATCCTTGGCACTGACTATACGCGACACCGCTTTCTCCATGTCATGCATGAGAAAAGGATTATGCAATTGTTCGAGCGAAGGGCGGAAGAATGTTTTCGCGGTCTCGTAATCCTCGATTCCGCGAGAGATCAGGATCGAAGCAATGATCTGAGGTACATGAATCTCCTCGACAAGCCGACGCACTTTGGCAGGGTCCCCGGGGGCCCTAATACTCCATCTGGCGTCCATGAGTGTGTCCTTTTTTTGATTTGAATTATAAACATTATTCTTAACTCTCTTTTTTCAAATTTTCAATCACAGTCGAACCCGCGTTCATCTGTAAGCCGAATTCTGTCTATCCCGCCGTAGCGGGACGAGGCAGTCATCTATCTGGACCCCGCGTTACCGCGAGGTTCGTGCGACCTACCCGAATACCGGTTCGCCGAAACGAACACTGCGCGAGCCGCGCAGCTCCGGAGACGGCACTCCTACGTGGTCTTGCTCCGGGTGGGGTTTGCCAGGCCGGCCTGTTGCCAGACCGCCGGTGCGCTCTTACCGCACCTTTTCACCCTTACCTTTCCCGGATCGCCGAAACGACACGGGACGGGCGGTGTGTTTTCTGTTGCACTTTCCGTCACCTTGCGGCGCCCGGACGTTATCCGGCACCCTGCCCTGCGGAGTTCGGACTTTCCTCCCCTGCTTGCGCAGAGGCGACTGCCCGATGAACACGGGTTCGCTGTATGTATATCATGCGGCTCCGCCGCATGTTGACGCTTTCTCTTCGCTTCGACCAGCCTTCGATCACCTGCAGTGATACCGGACGGGTGTCCTGTCATTACCACCATCGGTATTCCCGCTCGCCTTCGAACTCCTGTGAGCTGGCGGACAGGTGACACAGGCCGTTGCCGATGGATGCTTGCAATCCATTCCGTGATCGGGAATGGACTCAGATGTTCGTTTCCTGCGCGATCTCTTCCGAAACGAGAATGCGGCCGCAGTGCTCGCAAGTGAACAGGCGGTCATTCTTCTTGATTTCCAGAATCAGCTGCGGTGGAATAACGTTATAGCAGCCGCTGCAGGATTCGCGACGAATCGGGGCAACGGCCTTCCCCTTTGCATCGCGGATTCGTGTATAGAGTTCCAGATCACGATCGAGGACTTCCTTGATCACCTCATCACGGTGACGCTCATAGGTGACTTCCTCCTCGCGTGTCGCGGCGAGAATTTCCTTGAGTTCCTCACGCTTGACCTCGAGTTCAGCGCTGAGTTCGCTGCGACGCGCCTCGAACTGCTCCTTGCTCGTTTTCAATTCCTCATTCTGCTCAATCCATTCCTGAACCAGCATCTCGTTCGTGGTGATTGTCGTTTCCGCGGTCTCCATTTCACGCGTCAACGCATCATATTCCCTGTTGTTGGTGACCTCGAGCTGCTGACCTTTGTATTTGTCGATCTTGCCAATCAACTCCAACGACTCTTTTTCCTTCAAACTGCGTTCTGCGGCACCGCGTTTGAGCGCCTCTTCGATTTCCTCGATACGCGCCTCGATGGCCTCATAGTCCTTTTCCATAGTATTGACCGTGTCTGGAAGATCTCCGCGTAAATCGCGCAATTCGTCCAGTTCCGAATCGAGTAATTGCAGCAGGTACAGCGATTGAAGTATGCTTTTCAAGGGAACTCCTTAGATTCTTCTTCTATTCGAACCAGATTGGATTGGTATTGGTCCTGGCTTGTAAAATATCAATTTTTTCGTTGTTCTCGAAAACTGCCGATTCGAGACGTGCGGCGCAGAGGCCGATAAATAAGTGTTCCGTCTCGTAATGTCCTGCATCCACGAGCAGAATGGCCCTCTGATAATCGAGGAATACATGGTGCGTCAGATCACCTGTGACCAAGGCATCTGCGCCTGCGGCGATGGCAGTGGGAATGCAGGAGGAACCTGCACCGCTGCACACAGCAATGCGACGGATCGTATCATCTTTCCTGTACGGGGACACCCGCAACATCCGGCACGCAAGCGCGTGTTTGACACTGGCAAGGAACGTCTGCACCTTCATCTCCTGTGGAAGCGTACCGATACTTCCGATACCATAATCCGGCAGTCCATCCTCGATACGATACTCGCTGAAGGAATGCGGAATGTCCGCAAGCCGGAGTCCGAACTTCCTGCGCATTTCCGCAGTGCGCCATGACGGCGCACGCAGGTCAATTCGCATCCAGTCATCTTCAATGACGCGACAGTCGTATTCAACCTGCTCCTCCGCCCCGGCGAGTGCGGGAAGAACAATCGTTTCCCCCTCCGAACGTCTGATACGGAGAGAAAGCACGCGCAGGTGGCCCTTCACAGGATCAAGCGCTTCTATTTCCTGCAACCCCAGCGATTGCGCGAGAATATGATTCAGGCCGTGCCGGGTCGCATCTGCATTCGTATGCAATGCGATGACGTTGATGTTCCGCCGCAGCAACTCGGCCAGCATCGCACCCCGCGTTTCATCGGTTCGCAAAGCCTTCAACGGGTGAAAAATAATCGGATGATGCGCGATGATCAGCTCCGCCTCTTCGCGTACCGCTTCGGAAACAACCTCAGGCGTGACGTCGAGACACAGCAGCACGCGTGAAACGGACGCATCACGGCGACCGACCAGCAGGCCGATGTTATCACGATCCCATGCAATGGCGGGCGGCGCCCAGGACAGCAGTTCCGACAATATGTCAGCGACACATAGCATTAAAAAAAGTGCACCTGTGGGATGCACTTAGCGAAGAACTGCCGTGGCCTGAGCGGTGTGTGAAATGTAATAACAAACAATCTGCACGTTCATACAATCCGTCTCTGGTCCAACATATTTGTTCTGGTGGAGCTGAAGGGAATCGAACCCTCGACCTCTACAATGCGAATGTAGCGCTCTCCCAACTGAGCTACAGCCCCAGTCTTACAAATGTAGTACATCGACGCCGATAATGCAAGAAGAGCATATGGCCCGCCCCGCCCGGGCTGCAATGCAGTAGCACAGAGACGGAGCTATCCCATAGGCCCCCGCCCATAGGCCCCCGTGCCGGACAACTTCGACAGAATGCGCTTCTGTGCCGGTAAACTGAAATTGCTTACCTGAAATGACAAATACGGTGAGTTAACTGCATGTAATATCGCCGGGAATAACGAATCCGCCTGCTTAACTGCTTTTAATTTCTGCCGGAATGACGAATCCGCCTGCTTAACTGCTTTTAATTTCTGCCGGAAGAGCGTTCACTGCGAAGGTTCAGCTATGGCTGCGCCCACCTTCATCCCGCCATCGTGAACCATCCGATGGCCAGCCAGCATGAGGACAGTCTGGCACATCGTACACAGCGCCGTGTATACAACACTCCCTGAAACCTCGGACATGTACCCGACAATGAGTTTTTTGTTTTTCTCTCTTGAGAAATTACTTTATTTTCCAAATAGAAAGTCCAGCAATATGAACAAGTTATGCCCATGCGAAGACCTGGATACTTTTTGACACGCCATGATGAACAACTGCGCTTGCTGCTGATCGTCCTGTTTCCGTTGTTGCTGGCGGCCTGCAGCAGTGCCGTCGAGACCACCGCCGGCAGAGGCGTCAAGGGTGGGCCAGGCTCGACGACAGCGCAGCGCCCGGTATTGCCGGATAACCTGAGTGCAGGACGACGCGCGGTGATCGGTGAATCCTACGACTGGCTGGGAGCCCCCTACCGCTACGCAGGCAACTCGAAACGCGGGGTCGATTGTTCGGGACTGGTGCACGCTATATTCAAAAAATTCGATCTCGTCCTTCCCCGCCGCTCACGGGATATGTACGGAAAAGGCCGCGCAATCAAACGCGCGCAGTTGCAACCCGCCGACCTGGTCTTTTTCGCAAATACCGCCGGCAAGGGAATCTCCCATGTCGGCATCTATGTCGGCAACGACCGCTTCATCCACGCCTCCACACGTGCGGGCGTCATCGTCTCCTCACTCGATGACCCATATTACACCCGCCACTATGCCGGTGCACGCATGATCATCAAATGATGCATTCTCACCGGAACATGGTGATGGACCGGAACATGCTGATACAGCCCGTCATGTGAAATTCCGTATGCGTCATCTCACTCGAGCTGACGCACGATATCGAGCACCGTACCGTCGACCCATTTGACGGCGGCGATGGCGTTGTCACGAAAGCGGGGTGTCGCGGGCGAACCACCGCAGAGCGATTCCACTTCGTGTTTGATTTCCTCTATGGGACGAATGGGCAGTCCGGAATTGCGCGTGCGTTCGATCAGATCCTGCCGCAGCGGATTGATTGCAATGCCGCGTTCCGTGACGATGACATCGATGAGTTCTCCCGGTCCGCACAACGTGGTCACCCGGTCGACGATGACGGGGATCCTGTCACGAAAACCCGGAATGGGGAGAATGGTGCATTTCGAGAAAAGACAGTTCTGCCATCCGCCGATGCCGTGCAGCAGCCGTCCGTCACTGTGTGTGACCACATTGGCATTGAAATGCACATCGACCTCCGTGGCGCCGAGTACGACGACATCCACCATCGAGGAGATGTTTCCCTTGTTGTGGTAATTGTAGCTGACAAAGGGATTCGTATGAATGTGCTGTGGATTCTCCCGCATAGACCGCACTCCCGCGAGATCAAACGTCTGTCCGTCGAGAATGTAATCGGTCAATCCTTCTTCCAGCATATCGACGAGATACTGCGTACTCCCGCCACGCACGAAGCGGGCCTTGATCCCGCCTGCCCGCATCATGTCGCGGAGAAATACGGCAAAGGCCAGTGAGGTCCCTCCCGCTCCCGCCTGAAAGGAGAACCCATCGCGGAGAATACCCGCTGCCTCGACGAAACGGGCGGTGCGTTCGGCGATGAGCAACCGGTCGGGACTGCGGGTGATGTTCGTGGTTCCGCTGACGATTTTCGCCGGATCACCGATGCTGTCGATGACGACGACGCTGTCGACATGATTCCCCATGATCTGCCAGGGGACACAGGGAAAGGGGACCAGGTTGTCCGTTACGACGATGACGCGGTCGGCATACTGCGAATCGGCAAGCGCGAAGCCGAGTCCTCCGCAGGCCGAGGGTCCGGAGACACCGTTGCAGTTCCCGAAGGGGTCGGATGTGGGCGCCGCGATGACGGCGATATCGATATGCACTTCTCCGTCCTGAATCGCCTGGTAGCGCCCGCCATGCGAGCGCAGCACGCCCAGGCCGCGCATCCTGCCCGCGGAGGCATAGTCGCCCAACGGACCGTTCATCGAACCCTCGATATGATGGATGACTCCATCGTCGAGGTGTCGTATCAGCGGTGCATGACAGGGAAAGGAGGCCGAGGGAAACCAGCGCAGGTCCCGGACCCCCATATCCGCTGCGATATCAAAGAGCATATTCGCCACGAGGTCGCCGTTGCGAAAATGGTGATGCGTCGAAATTGTCATGCCGTCACGCAGGCCCGCATTTTCGAGAGCGGTTTTCAGGTCGGCGACGACCTTGTTGCCGTCCGCCGGGTAATCGGCACAGGAAGCGAGCGGTGGCGCTGTTTTCCTGCCTTCCGGCCGGTACCTGCCCACTCCCATGAAGGGCGTTGCGTCGAGGCCGTTGATTTCCGTAAGGACCTCGCGGCCTGCTGCATTGCGAACGAAATTATCCTTCATCTGCATTCTCCTTCCAGTGTTCATCGAGCATACCGGATTGCAGCGCCAGATCGATGGTACGCTGCGCACGTTTGACGACAGGGGCATCGATCATTTTCGATCCGAGGGCGACGACACCGAGTCCCTGACGTTCCGCTGCGTCGAAGGCCAGCACGATGCGTTTCGCCCTTTCGATTTCATGTTCTTCCGGCGCGAAGCCACGATGCACGACATCGATCTGACGGGGATGAATGCAGCCCTTGCCGTCAAAACCCATTGATTTCGCTTCCCGGACGCTTGCAAGCAGTCCTTCCATGTCGTCGACATCCGGAAACACGGTATCGATGGCCTGCACGCCAGCGGCACGGGCGGCATTGAGCACTGCCCCGCGCATCCAGAGACTTTCCTTTCCATCGTTCGTCCGTTCAGCGCCGATATCCGCGGTGTAATCCTCCAGTCCGATGGCCAGCGCGACGACGGATTCCGAAGCCGTGGCAATGTCGTAGGCGTGCATGGTGCCTTTGGCGCTCTCGATGATCGGCATCAGGAACACCGGTGCATCGATCCCCGCCGCGGCACACAGGGAGTCGACATGGTACTCGACTTCGCGCACCTGACCGGCTGTTTCCACCTTGGGAAGGAGAATGAGATGCACATGTTGTGGAATGACGGCGGCGAGGTCCTCATGCCCCAACGGCAGTTGGTTGATACGTACCATGCGTTCGGCGCCACAGAAATCCACTTCCCGCAGAGTATTGCGCACGAGTATGCGTGCTGCATCCTTTTCCGCCGGAGAGACGGAATCCTCGAGATCGAGAATCACGCCATCCGGCGCATGCAGGCCGGCATTGATGGCTAGTTTCGGGTCATTACCCGGCAAATAGAGCCGCGACCGGCGAAAGCGGTCGGAGATACCGGGGCTGCATATTCCTTCGCGAAACGGCAACAGATATTTGCGGGACTCCTGGGGAAAGAGTCGCTTTACGGCGGTCTCGATGCGTGCGGCAATGGTATAGGGCAGCGCGCCACTGTCTTCTATCAGCACTTCCGCCTGCGTCATACCGAAAAAATGAAGGACATCATAAGCGAGTGCACGGATTGAATCTCCGTACAGCGATTCGACTCTGCTGTCGAGCCGCAGGTCGATCCCGTCCCGCTCCCGCAGTGTCAGTGTGACCCGGCAATCGGAGCGCACATGCATGCCGCTGCGACCGGCAGTGGATTCATTTTTCATTCATACCCCACATTCGGTGACGAAGAGAAAGAACCGACGCTGCGCCTGCCGCGCCGTTACCGCCAATATAACATCTTCAGTGCAAATACGTTCTCAAGCACCGGATTGCGATTTTTCGGCTCGCGTGCGAAACTTTTTCCTGATATTCTCATGTTCGGTACAGTAGACTTTCCATCATTGCCACGGAAATCAATGAACACACCTATTCCCACCCTTTCCTTCGAGACCGTAGATCAGGATGACCTCGTCATGTTCATCCGGCAGAAGGACAAAATCATCTCCGCCGTCATTGACCGGTTGGAGCGTCACGAGGATTTGACATCCGTTCAGCAGGACGAGGACAAAACCCGGCTTGCCAAAGAATGTGTCAGGATCTTCGCCGAGAATTTCACCGTCACCATGAAGTACCGTCTCGCTCCAGCATTGCTTGACTACCTCGAATGGCTGCGTGAGTTCCTGCGTTATCGCAACTTCCCGCCTTCGTTCGTTCCTCTGATGATCTCGGCAATGAAAACTGCGACCCATGCATTCATGGAAGAGAATAACTGCAATGATATCTGCGGAGCGTTGCGTCTGCTCAAGGAACGGGAAAAAGCCATCGTACAGGAGGTGCGTGTATGAATTACCCGGAGCATCTCGAAGCATTCCTTCAATGCCTGCACAGCGGCGACCGCCGTCGTTGTTTTGACCGCGTGCGCGAATGGGAGGAACAGGGAATTCCGAATGAAGATTTATACAGCGACATCCTCATTCCCGCATTGGTTCGTTTCGGGGAGGACTGGGAGCGCAATGAACAGGGGGTCGTCGAGGAACATGTGGCCACACAGATCGTGCGACACATTCTCGCCCACAAAGCCGTGACTCTCGTCCCGCGGCGCACACGCAACCACAGTGCCATGGTGGGTTGCGTTCCCGACGAACAGCACGATCTGGCGTCCCTTATCATGGCCAACGTGCTGGAAGAAGACGGCTGGCGCGTGTTCCATTACGGCACGTCGGTACCGAAATACGATCTGCTGCAGGCCCTCCGCCGCAGGCAACCCGATCTTCTGTGCCTGACAACGAAATCGATCAGCGGTCTGGACGGCACGTTGCGATTGCTCTCCGAGCTCCGTGCGGAGCTTCCTGAGATGAAGATCATGCTTGGTGGCGGTCTTACGCCTCACCTGCGCGCACTGCTCTCCCCGCATGTCGATGTCATTGCGGACACTTT
>JAGTUW010000203.1 GCA_018224345.1 Bacteroidota bacterium | reverse complement strand
TTCGCCGTTCTGCTGGGAATCATCGTGACCTTGTTGTTTCAACATCGCCTTCAGGTCAATCTTGACGAACTTCCGCTCGACGAGTTGAAGACCTGAAGCCACGACACTGATGCCGCACACGATCCCACGCGCGGATCGGCGGAATCAGTCATGCGTTCGAGCTGGTGAGACAGGGAGTTTTCACCGGCGACATTCACAGACAGAGGGAGACCTACCATGAATCCAAGCCGACAGCTCCCGGCAGCGCTGTGCTGCCTTTTTTTTCTTGCGCTGCCATGTTCCCTTTCATCGCAACACTGTCCGCAATCCCGGATTTCCGCCGATCTGTCGGATAATTCCGCGCTACAACGACTCCTCCTCGAGAAAAGCGAGGGCGACCAGGAGACGCTTCTCGAACAATTCGAGGAATGGCAACGCCACCCGATTATTTTATCTCGTGCCTCCGTGCCCGATATCAGCGTCCTCCCCTTTCTGACTCATGACGAAGCGCGACGCCTTCACGCACTCGCACGTGACACTGCCGTCACACAACAACGCATCGATGCGGTGCTGGAGGATGATGCGGACAGACTTGCCCTCCTGCATGCCTGTACATGTCTGCATTCGATCTCCCCCGCCCCCCCGCGACTCGCCATCACATTCCGTGGCAGACTACAGCAGGAGGATCAGCCCCGTGCAGGCTATCTTGACGGGCGGTATCCCGGGTCGCGCATGCGGATTCAACAACGCCTTCGTGTAGAGGCCGGATCTCATGTGACTGCAGGTGTGCTTGCCGAGAAGGATCCCGGTGAGCAATCCCTGGCAGATCACCTGGCAGCGTTTCTGGCCTTCGATGACATTGGTCCGCTGCGTCGCGTTGTGTTGGGGGACTTCGCCGTCAGCAGCGGCCAGGGATTGGTGTTCTGGCAGCGATTCGGCCTGAGCAAAGGCGGCGAGCCAGCGCGTGTGGCACGGAGCGCGGACCTGCTCTCTCCCTTTGTTTCGGCGACGGAGGGATTCGCCGCACGCGGCATCGCCACGCAACTCGGGAGCGATTCATGGGATGCATTGATCTTTTATTCCGGACGAGGACGCAACGCAAGCATCGACAGTGAGCACGGTACCGCAGGAGCGTTCAGTATCGATGGCCTGCATCGCACGGCAAGTGAAGTCGCACGCAAAAACAGTGTGCAGGAAAGACTGCTCGGAGGGCATTTCGGTGTCCGCATGCCCGTGACAGGAGGCACACTGTCGTTTGGAGGCTCCGCATTGGGTGCCCGCTATACTCCCGCTTCACGGTCACGTTCTCCATTCGGCTTCGAAGGCGATGAGGCATGGCTAACAGGCATGGATGTTCGCTGGACACGCGAACGTCTGACACTTTTCGGTGAAGCCGCTTATTGCCATACGAAAGTTTCTGCCTGGCTTGCCGGCCTGGAAGCGAGCCTGACACCGGCCGTCGAAATGGCCCTGCTTGCGCGCCACTATCATGAGCGTTTTATCAGCCTGCATGGGAGCGCCTTCGGTGAGCGCGATGGTATACAAAACGAGCAAGGCGTGTATTTCGGTATGAGACTGCGTCCTTTCCGCGGGTTCACGTTGAATATGTGGGTGGATCTCTATCGCTTTCCGAACCGCACATACTTCGTGCATCTTCCCTCATCCGGTGACGAAGCTCTCTGTGCGTTGGAGTACAGGCTCTGTGTCGGCACGATGGTGCGCTTCCGTCTGCGGCAGATACGGAAAGATCAGACCATCGCCACGCAAGATGCGATCGGCCGTGACATCCGTCCCATTGCACGCCGGGTCAACCGGGGGGTTCGCATCGAACTGCAACATGAGGGCAGGAACGGCGCACGTCTGCGGCTTCGTGCCGAATACCAGCACACAGCGTATGATCTGTTTCTGCCGACAGCCGATGGGTTGCTGCTCTCCGTGGATCTGCGCGTGCGTCCACTGCCCCGGCTGAGTTTCCTGGGCCGTCTGACTGCATATGACACGGACTCCTGGGATGCACGCCTGTACCAATTCGAACACGACGTTCGCGGTGTGATGCGTAATGCGGCGTTGTACGGCGACGGTCTGCGCGGCTATCTGCTCATGCAATGGCAGACCCTTCCCACCGTGGCTGTCGGGATGCGTTATGCTGTTACGATCAAGGATGGGCTGCGGGAAATGGGAAACGGTGCGGATTTGATCCGGGGTGATCGGCTGGGGCACGTCTCGATACAACTTGATGCGGTATTCTGAGACAGGTGACCATCATCAGGAGTTGTCCTCACTCTCGAGAATCTGCAGGTAGTTGCGGTAGCGCAACGGATGAATGTCTTCACGCTCAACCGCCTCTCTGACTGCACAATCGGGTTCATGCGTATGCGTGCATGATGGAAAGCGACACTGGTCGGCGTATGGCAGAAATTCCGGAAAATACGTATGCAGATCCTCGGCGTCGAACTGGAAGAGGCCAAACTCGCGAATCCCCGGTGTGTCAGCGACAAAGCCCCCATCGGGGAGCTCGAACAACGCGCTGCGTGTCGTTGTGTGCATCCCACGCCGGCTCTGATCGCTGATATCGGCGGTTTTCTCATCGAGAGCGGGAAGCAACGTATTGAGAATGCTCGTTTTTCCGACGCCGCTGTGCCCGGTGAAGGCGGAAAGCCGGTCGGCAAGCAATGCCTGCAATTCATCCATCCCTTCTCCCGTCACACAACTGGTATAGAGAACGACATATCCGATATCCCGGTACATTTGTGCGATATCATCGACGAATTCCCGGTCTTCATCATCCGGCAGATCAATTTTATTGATACAGATATGTGCTTCGAGTCCGCCCATCGCAGCGGCAACGAGGTAACGATCGATCAGCCCCGGACGCAGCAGTTCATCGGTCGCCGCAACGGTGATGATAATCTGGTCGAGATTCGCGACGAGAACTTGCGCATATTCCGTATCACGGATCGAGGTACGGAGAAGAAAGGACTCGCGTTTGGTGACATGAGTGATAACAGCTTCCTCCTCACCAATATCCTGATAGTACACGCTGTCTCCGACCGTGACCAGCGTAGCATTCTCGTTCTCGGTGGTCGTGGATCGTCGCGGGCGTGCACGCAATACCTGTTCGCCGTCCTGGAGAAGAATGTACGAACCCCCGGTCAGTACCACGAGCGCCTTTCTTTCCTTGCCCGTATTGACAAGAGAACCCTGCCGTGGTGCACCGAGCCTCCGGTCAAGCGTATCCCCTTCGGTCTCCCCTTCACCTTCGTATTGCCACCGTGCCGTTCCTTTGCGCCATTGCTTCTCGATACCTTTCCGTTTGCTGACGCGCCGGTGTTCTTTCCGGCTATCGCCACCATCACTCTTCCCCATGGCGTTACCTGACGTCTCCGTTGGGAGGAAGCGATAGTTCTCTGCACCAGACCTCCAGATCATCGATGAGCTCTTCGACCACATGCCCCTCGGCCTGGTAGTTCCATGGTCCCGGAGTGGCATCGGTCCTGATAAAGAGATGGTAACAATCGTTATACGTGCGGAACGCCGTGTCCGGTACATCCTCGAGAATCTCACGCCAGAGAATGAATTCCATTTGCGAGGATTGATAATCCTTCATGCCGCGGGCGATAAACAGTGGCTTGCCCAGCGTGCGGGCATACATGTGCTGATCCCGCTTATGCATGTCATAATAATAGGAAGCCGGCATACCCAGAAGCAGCGTCGTCGGCGGTAGTGCGCTGTCCTGAATACCCTGAATCTTGTCGAGTTCCGCATTGAGTTTGCTTCGCTCCTCGATCGTGAGAGAATCCTGTGTCGACGCGATAAAACGCAATTGATCTCCGATGACCACTTCCAGCGGACGAGCAATGGGCGCGAGCATGACGATGGCATCGACAGAAGGCGCGAGCGTGGCGATTTCCGGTGCGAGCAGGGCTCCAAGACTGTGACCGACGAGGATCAATCGATTGGTATCGGCTTCCGGCTGTCGGGCAAGAACATCGATGGCAAGGACGGCGTCATCAATGGTTTCTTCCTGTACGGTCGTTCGAAACCGGTTCATTTTCTTCCCATACAGTTTGGTGCGCTTATCGTAGCGCAACACCATGACACCACGGCTGGCAAGTCCCCATGCGATATCACGGAAGATCTTGTTCCCGCCTGTGGTTTGGTCCCTGTCCTGTGGCCCCGACCCGTGCACGAGCACGACGGCAGGAAACGGCCCCGCCCCATCGGGGACGGTAAGAGTTGCAGGCAGGGGATGTTCCTCACCCAACGACAATTCCCGTTCATGAAACGCAAGTGTGTCAGCGTAGGACGGTGGCGGAAAACGGTATTCCCTCTCGACAGGATTGAGCCAGAAGCCACCGACGAGGTTCGATGAATCGACCATCACACGTACGGCAATGGAATCCTTCGCGAAATATACACGATGTACGATAGTTGCGAATGGACCGTCGATCGCGCCCTGGTGAAACCTGTGGTATTCCAATGTCCCGGCCTTTGCTTCGAGATCGTCTATAAGTTCCTCCCATTGCGTCGTGGTGATTTTCTCACGAAGCGTAGGATGCGAAAGTGCATCAAGGAGATCCCATGCCCGTGCGGCCACAGCATCAATAAAAGCGGAAGCAGCGGACTTCTGTTCCGCAGTCTGTGCATGGACAGAAGACCCGAAACAGGAAATGAAAAGCAGTATGAGAATCAGATGCATACAGCGCATGTCGTGTACCCTGGAATGATAAACAGTCCGTGACTATATACAACACCCGTGACGAGAATCATCCACCGTAGTGGAGCCGATACGTACGTCTCCTGCATGTAAACTCCACACGACGGTCAGACGGATATATTCACAATGCAACATACAAAGATGGCGGGGCAGGAGAAAGTCCGCCATGGCGGATCACGGACGCATCGTCATCCCGGCGACATTACCTGTCAGCGGAGGATAAGCAGCGGTACCACGGATTCGGATGAGGCGGTACGATATCGAATCACGTATGTTCCACTTTCCAGACCCGAAACGTCGATGGACAGTTCCGTCCTCCCCTTGCTGATCTCATGATCCGGCAGGGTGCACCGAACTCGTCCGAGCGCATCGAGGATGGTGACATCGAGACTGGAAGCCCGAGCTGCATGGAAGCGGAGCGTCACAGTTGTCTGTGCGGGATGCGGCCAGCAGGCAGTGAGTGCAAGATCCGGAATCATGACGAGATTGTTCCGGCAGGAGTCACGAATGACCAGTAATCCGTGCCCGGTCATCGCTTCCGCATACGCATTCACCCGTACATGCTCCAATGTTACAGGAATGAAGTACGCAGCATCGTCGCGCACCCGCAGCATGGCAGTGCCGCAGTGGAAGGAATCCTCTTTGCCCGGCCCGTCGAGACGCAGGGAGAGAATGTGCTGATCTCCATCCTCGTACGTGGTGGTAAGGACATTCCAGTCCGTCATTCCCGCATCAATTCGAAACGGTGTACTCTCATCGAAGCGTGCATAGCGGGAATCGACGCGCAGCATCATGTCAAGCTGCTGTACGCCTTCCGGGATATCCATTCCGGACACCCGTAACGGCACCATGGTTTCCATCCGACGCTCGGTCAACACCGTGTCCAGGATTGTACGCAGGATGACTGAACGACCCACCCTCTCGAGACGCAGACAGCCCGAAGCGTCCGCTATCAGGGAGGGGTCCCATGCTCCTGTGGGGGCCTGTCCTCGCAACCTCAGCCGGCCCAGGGTATAATTCCCGTCGGCAAGACCGCTCGCCGGCGGAGTGACATCAAGGATGACATAGTCGCCGGTCACGCGTGACGTGACAGGCCAGGCGTCCATTTCAAAAGCATCCAACTGCAACCCTTCAAGGGGAATGGCAAGTGAGAAAGCGGACAACTGCATCCCTCCGTCGAGCCGCACGCCCACTGCCATCGTCTGTGTTGCGACACCGGGAATCGCTGTGGGGGGAGAACACCAGACAGAAAGTGGAAGAAGATCTTCCGGACGATATGGAGCTGTATACGATACCGTAGTCCAGAGCGTATCGCCTGTTGCCCGCAAATAGCCCACTGATATTGTGCGCTGTTCTCCGTTCGCGCAGAATGGGGATAGTATACCGGCAGTACACCACTGTTGCAAGGGATCAGGCGCGATCAGTTCCCGGTACAGCGTATCGAGTGCCGCGGGATCTCCCGTGTACACCATGCGTCCGCCGGTAGCTTCACATAGCGTCCGCATCGCGGTTTCACCTGCTTCACGGTTTTTCACAAGAATGACGTTGACAGGAATGTTGTCCACTGCCGCACGACCGCGCACATCTTCCCAACTCCGGGAATACCAGCTTGAATTATCGGATCCATCGGTGATAAACACGACTGCCTTGCGTGTGCCGCTGCCGGCTGCATGTACATCCTCGATCGCACGATGCATCGCTTCATACAGGGCTGTGCCATTGAATGGCCAGACTGCCACTGCAAGCGCATCGAGAGCGGTTCGCAAGCGTGAGCTGTCACGTGTCATGGAGACATCCTGATCCACGGAAGTGGCGAAGGACCAGAGTGAGGCTTCGGCTTGATGATCGGTGAAGCCGATACGTGAGATAAACTCCCGCGCCGCTTCCTGCGCCAGCGGAAAATTCGCATCCAGACTGCGCTCCATACCAAGAGCGATAGAAGGCCGTTCAACAGGCAAGGAAGAACAATCAAGATCAAACGGCAGGATGCGCCCGTTCTCCCTGATCACCAGGCGATCCGGGTCAATGGGAAACGCGGGCTGCCCGCCAAGCATCAATCGAAGGTCCAGACGCACGACGGGATAATCCGCACTGTGCAATCCGCCAATCACCAGGGCATCCTGCGCCACAACGGAAGAACTGAACACAATCATTATGAGCAGACAGAAACTTCGCATAGTGAAACATACGCATTTACGAAGAAAGAGATAATCAGTCCGGGCGACATGACATTATTCTGCGTGCTTTATCTTAATATGCTTAGTAATCATACAGTACGATTATGTTGTCTCATATATGACTCATGCGCCGCGATGCGATCCGGGGTTCCAAGGTCCGTCCAATACGCTTCCGAGAGAACACCATGCAACGTGCATCCGCGATCCATGCCGTAGCGATACAGATCAAAGATGTCGCTGAATCCTTCCGTAAGACCAAGACGGAACAGTTCTCCACTGATCGCATGGACGCCACAGAAGCCAAGACGCCGCACGTCGCCGGCAAGAGATTGCGCATCGTTCAGCCAGACTTCCTTTCCAAGGAACTGCATGCGTGAGTCAAAGAGTAATGCTCTGCGGGTTTCTCTCCGGTTGACCAGAAGCGTCGCCAGCAGTTTCCTGCTGCCCGCACTCCCGGTGTGGGGTAAAAGGAGCGCTTGAAGATCGGCATCCGTGACTATGTCCGCATTGTAGAGCAGAAAGACATCCTCATCTTTCAGCAATGGCGCGGCATGCAACACAGCGCCACCGGTTCCGAGGATATCGGGTTCGCGGAGCACGTGCACCGGCACACCTGCGTCGGTCTGCTGGAAGTACTCTATGATTTGATCCGCGAAGTGATGGGCGTTGACAATCAGTTCCCGGCAGCCCGCGCGTTTCAGCTTCTCGACGGCGAAATGAATCATGGGGATTCCCGACACCGGCAGCAGGGCCTTGGGACAATACCTGGTCAACGCTGCCAGTCTGGTCCCATAGCCTGCTGCAAGTATCATTCCTTTCACTGCCATGAGGCCCGTTCGGTATGTGTAACGGTAACATGAAAACCGAGTTGACGAAGCAGCCCCGCGATATGTTCCGCAGAGTATACGGAACGATGTTGTCCCCCGGTACAACCGAATGACACTTGCAGATACGTAAACCCACGCATCTGGTACGTTTTCGCGGTCGTCTCAACAAGTGCAAGCACATGTGAGAGAAATTCCCCGACTTCCTCGACACCTTGCAGAAGATCTTTCACCTCCCCATCGAGCCCTGTCAACCGGGCGAGATGCGCTTGCCTGCCCGGATTCGGCAGCACACGGCAGTCAAAGACAAAGCCCCCGCCATGTCCTCCCGGATCAGAAGGCATCCCGGAGCGATGATAACCAAAAGAATAAATGTCGATATGAAGCATCAGCTGTGTCCTTCGGGAATGGACAAAGATGCGGGATCAACGGCAAGGGTAAGCAGCAGTTCGCGCAATACCGGGAGTTTCCGCATGATCTCCGCTTCACGCAACAATTCTCTGAGTGCTTGCAAACGTGAAGGGATCAATTGCAGGAACGCGGGCTTGCCTTTGTTGAGTCCCAGATTGGCAAAGGCCCCGAGTGCCTGCATGAGCCGCAAAACGACAAAGCCATGGAAGAGATAGAGAAAACCGGGATGATCGTAATCCCGGCTTGTCGCAGGTGTCTTTTCCCTCAGCATTTCGCAATAGCGGGAAACCAGGAGCATGCGGTCGGCCTCATCCAGGCGATTGCGGGAATCGTACAGCAGCGCAGCAACATCGTAATGGGGCGCACCACGGCGACCGGATTGGAAATCGATGAAGCAGGGGCTTCCTTCCCGTATCATGATATTGCGTGATTGAAAATCCCGATAAAGAAAGGCATTGCGCGCCGTGCCTGCGAGCAGATCGATGAGTTTCCGTGTATCCCGGACAAACCCTGCTGTGTCCCAGTCGATAACGAGCAGGCGTTCAAGCACATGATCCCGGAAATAATCAACATCCCGCAACATCGCAGCCGCATCGAACGCCGTTGATTGGTAACACAGGGAATAATCGATCTTCCCGGCGGCGTCATACTGGAAACGCAGCAATTCCTTCAGCACACGCGTGTACATGGTCTGCATTTCTTCGCGCCATCCTGACGCCGGCAACGCTTCCTGCCAACTTGCGAGTGTCACGTCACCAAGATCCTCTTCCAGGTAGAGATGCTCATCCCGGCTGACGCTGTAGATTTCCGGAACAGAAAGACCCGCAGAGCGGAAGCTGCGTGCGAACCCGATGAAGGCGCGGTTTTCCTCAAGATGCGGACCGATAATCCCGATCGCTCTGTGTCCTTCCCCCGCAATCCGGAATATTCTTCGATCTGAGGCATCTCCTTTCAGCGCTGTGAAGTCTGTCACCTGCTCATTGAAATACCGTTGATACATCGTGGCAAGCTTCAGCACGTGCGTGGAACTCTCGGCATCGAGATCGCCGCCGGTGAGCATGTCTGTGAGCGATGGGGGAAGTGTGTTCATATGCACAGCCCGTTCCTACATCGCTGCGACAGGTGCAGGTTCCGTGGGCAGTTTCATAATCATTGGCAAATATTTCGGTGAAATTGTACCGAACGACAGCAGTTCATCGTGAAATGTGCGTAAAGAGAATTCGGTATCGTCCCTGCGTTCCGCCCGGCGTCGAATCTCATTGATACGCATATTCCCGTAGAAATAGGTGCTCAGTTGCGCCGACGTCAGACAGGCGCGACGCCATTTCCCGGCGGCCTCCCCTTCTTCCTGGAAACCACGCTCCATCATCAATTGCATCGCTTCACGTTCGCTCATATTCATGGTATGAATACGTTGATCGATAATCGCATTGATCAGAAGGCGGAGACGCATTTTCAGTACCTGCATATGCAGTTCGGGACCACCGAACCCTTCGTCAACCATCATCTGCTCGGTGTAGGTGGCCCAGCCCTCGGCGAATACACCACTGGGAAAAACAGCACGCAGCAGCGTTGGTGTTTCCGCGCGATTCGCGGCTGCCAATTGCAGATAATGCCCGGGAACAGCTTCATGAATCGTCAGGTTTTTCAACATGTACTCGTTGTATTCACGGTAGAAGGACTTCCGACGCGCAGGTGTCCAATCCTCCGGTGTCGGAGCGATAGCGAAGAAAGTATCTCCGTTTTTCTCCAGCGCCCCGGGGGCATCGCAATACGCTACCGCGACTCCCCGCTGGAATTCCGGCATGACAATAATCCTGATCGGTTCGACGGGCAGGGTCACGAGCTGCCGTTCCGCAACGAAAAGCCGTGCTTCTTCCAGGGCCTCGCGGGCATGATCAACGATGTTTTCATCGTTCGGAGCATGCTCCGCGAGACGATTCAGTACGCGACGAATCAATTCTACGGAATCCTCCGGTATCGGATCCTGTTGAAACAGCGTGGAATGAAGGCGCGAGGCAACGGAATGCATCAATCGGGTTGTGATTTCGAGTTCCCGTTCCGCATGAACCAGCAGCCGTTCGGGCGCCATATCCGTGTCAAGTCGCAGGGCGAATTTTTTCGCATACATCTTCTTTCCCAGGCGAAAATCACCTGTGGATCGCTGCATGAGATCCCGTCGCAACCATGCACCATAATCCTCCAGTGCCGCGACGGCATGCTCACGCGCAACGAGCACATCCTGCTGCAACACTGTATCGCACTGATCGATAAACGGTTGCAAAGAGTTGTTCAGCAGCGCGATCGTCCCATTATTCTGAAGCAAGGCGGTTTCCGTATGGATGAACGGTGGCGCGTTCAGGTTATTCCGTGCCGCCTCCAGGACGGCGGGAATGGCGCGAAGCCGTGAAACTACCGATCGCATCCGATCGTCCAGCGGAGCAAAATCCCGTGCGATCAGAGCGTAAATAGCCTCTCCGGTATTATAAACGAGCGGATTCCACTCCCACTCACGCAATTCCGTAAGCTGGAACAGCGTTCGTTCCAGCATGCACTGAAGGATATCATAGTCGACCATGTGCTGCGGGGAAAGTGTTTCGACACGCAAGCTGCGCAAGGTGTCGAGGCAGGCTTCAAAGAACACTGCCTGCGCTTTCATCGCTTCACGGGAGGACTCATTCATGAAGACATCGTAGCGATGATCGCCGAGATTGGTCGATTGCTCGGGATACATTGCGAGATATCGCTCAAGGAAGCGATCGGCAAATTGCTCGAAACTGATATCGGCATCACTGCGCGGATCAGACGCACAGGATGAAAAAAGTATCAGAACGGGAATTGTGAGAAGAACGAATATTTTCATGTACAATCCATATAACAGAACAGTATTTAAAGTACGGGATTTTCCTGCCCCTCCGCAAACTGATAACAGGAAATACAGGTTCTCAGGCGATAGACCGACATTGAGAGCGCCTGTCGGCGGGTGATCGAAGCGCCAATAGGCCACGAGATGATCAAGTGGTGGATCGGCCGCTTTCGCTCTGCCGCTGTGTCACTTCCCGCAGAAAACGCAGGGCCGAAACCCAGAGTCGTGGGTGACCTCCCTGTGTATATGGATGAATCAGGAGACGAATGAGCATACGGCGGTGTGGAAGCAGATATGCGACCTTCCAGGCATTGCGCAGATGCGTGATATCATCATAGAACGCAATCAGCGTCTGGAGCTGCAAATGCGGAGACCGCAAGGCGCGAAGTGACGAGGCAAGCGCGTTCGCAGCTCCATCAAGCTCCGCGGGGGTTTCAATGGGCCTGTTCTTCATATGATCTCCAGAATATCACCTCCATCCCAATACCTTCTTGATATGGAGATGGTGTCCAGCCACCGTATCGCTTATGTTGTTATTTCTGTCCGGCAGACGATCCAAGGTCCACGACGCAACCAGTTCATCTCCTGGAACCGTATCATTCGTATGCATCCCGGCAATCTCGGACGGACGAAGCAGGCGCGACCAGACGTGCAGGGATTGGTAAGTCCGTGAATGTGATAGTGTAGGATAATACCAGTCATAATACTTCGATGCAAGTTGTTGTTCCCTGTCAAAGCGAAAGCCCAGCATCATTCCCTCGAAACGCTGATGCCAGTTCTGCCCGCCTTCAGGCACTGTCCTCGCATCCGAGAGGATTTCACCATCGAGATAGAACGTTGCCTGCCCCTCCGCTGTAACGGTGCAGACGCCAAGGTGCCATCCCGGTGCAATGGTATGCGGCAGCTTCTTCTCCATGGTGAACAGCATGTTGCTCTCGATCGAAATCCATCCCTGGTTTCTGAGTACGTAGTTGAAGTGTATCGATTGCTTCTCGCCTTCGTAGAAACGGAATGCAAAACTTGCAGGCCCTCGCGGGGGCAGAACGGGACGAAAACAAACGAGATATCGACCTGGCTGCAATTCAAGGGCCGAGCCATCCCTGTGATCAGCAACGAGCCGGACATCAGCTTCCGTCTTCTCAAGAGCGAGATCGGAACGTATCAACGCAGGGCGATACAGCAATGCGCCGCTGTGCGCAAACTTATTGGCATTGAAGGCGATATTCTCGGTTGCCATGTCCATATCCCAGTAACCCGCGAGTCCCGCTGCCAGTCCTGAGACACGTCTATGCATATCGTGACGCATCTGAGTCGCACTCCGGAAGGTATGCCAGAGCCGGATTTCATCCATGTCACCCTGGAAGTGAAGATCCGACGATTTCCCGGTGTTGCGAGCACCTATGGTGACGAAGGGCATTCCCGGTCCATCGAAGAGGATGTCCACTGTACTGTTGTCGATTTCCTCACCGTTGATATACACAGCGATTCTCCGTTGAGGCAATGAAATCGCTAGCGCAAGATGCGTCCAGTCCCCTACTGCCGCGACCTTGTTTCCCGTCAGCACGAACATCCGTATCACTGATCCGACACGATAATACAGAGTATCCGGTGAAATGAACCCCAGGAAGAGATCTTCTATATCAGGAGCATCCTGGTGCCGTTGTCCATTGTGAAGTATCATCATGTTGCGCAATGGTGCGGTTGGCCGCAACCAGCATTCGAATGTCGCCTGCCTGCTCGCTGTCGCGGTCAGGTCGAATGCCGTGCTGCGCTGTCCGAAGTGGAGCTGATCGTCGATCCCGTCGAAGCGCAGGGCATATCCGGCACTGAGCGGACGACCAGCCGATGCCTGAAGAAGCAGAGCATATCGGCGTTTTTCTGTTCGTGCATCCCGTAATACTAATTCTGCCTCCTTCTGCATTCCTTCATTGCGGGGTGCAAACATCACCGCGACCAGTGCGCTTCCGGCAGAAGGGACGTGAAGCGGATCCCCGCCCTGTGTGGTATACCAGTCGCCTGCATCCGCCCCCTCGATAGATATCCGTATTTTCTGATCTACAGGTGTCATATTCCATATATGGAATTGACGCGTGAACCCGTCTCCGACTTCTATATCTCCGAAGGTGATCCTGTTGCTGACGACTCTCTCACCGTCGCGGAAACACCAGATGAGTGAATCTTTCGGATTGTAGACAATTGATCCTGTGCCGACGACGAGTCCTCTGGCATGTTCCAGATTGGGGTAGTCGTAAAATGCCCGATAAGCGAAATAGCCCCCACCACCGAAGAGGACGACGACAAGCAGGAGCAGCAATGGGACACTGTGGCGGCGGGCATATTCCCCGATCCGCTCGGCCCTGCCTCGTCGCGTAACGATGATGATACTCTCCATGTCAAGCAGTTCCCTGACATTGGAAAGGCCGAACACTTCAAGCCGGCGATTGGGATATTCTCGTTGCAGTTGCTGAACAAAGAGCAACGCAGCCTCACGATGCACGGCCGGGATGCCGATTTTCTCGAGAGGTGAGGAGAATGCAACGCGCAGCTTTTTCTCTATGACATGCCATTGTCCTGCCTCCAACGTCCCGTCCGCCGCAAGACTCCCTACGCAAGATACAGTTGAGGGAAGTGTCCAACGTTCAGAGAAATTCAGGTACTGTGTCTGTCGAGCCGCAATCCCTGCAGTGACGGCGCATCCAAGCGACCCTCCGACGATGAGGGCACTGCTTTCAGGCACGGAAAACTGATACCGCAATTCTGGCGGCGTTTTCCCGAAGCGCACGGCTATCATCTCCCCGGCGATCCGCTGGGCACGTTTAATCTGTTCAAGTGTTTCATGTCCCTGATCACCGAGCTGATTATGAATGTCATCCTCACCCTGTTGACCCACCCGGGGGAGAACATCCATCAGTAAGACGCGTCCAGCCGCATAACGATCCTCCCCGTCAGTTTCGAGCATGATGACTGCCAAAGCGTGATCACGGTTGCGAAAATCCCGCCACTGTTCAAGCACTGCAGTAAACAAGACGGCCTTTTCAGCTTCATGCTCCTGTAGTACCGTGACATAGCTTTTGAACAGGCCGAAGGCCGTGGTCGAAGCAGCGAAGACTGCAGTCCACGCCGCTGCGTCCAATGCACGATCGAGCCAGTTGTATTGCAGAAGGAACTGATGCAATTCGCGCAGGGCGGATACATAGGCGTGTGAGCGAATGACGTGTTCTATGGCAAACGCAGTTGCTGAGGACAGCTCTTCCTGCGAAGCGTAGAATTTCTGTTCTTCGATATAATGCAGAAATGCGTAGGCGTTACGCCAAATGTTCGCAGAGAGATTGCTCAGAGAGGGAAGGTAGAGAAGTTCAATGAAGGAAGGTGCCAGTGGCAGAAGATAACTTGAAACCCATGATCGTGGCAATGCTTCTGTATGGGACCAGAATTCCGTTATGAGAAGAAATCGCTTCTGCGGTGAAGGTGTTCGTGCCAGAGCCCGGTCAAGATACCGCGCAGCGATATCCAGTTCCGCTGGTGATTTGATATAGCCTTGGATGGTGGCATCGTTCATGGGCCTGATACTCACTGTCGTTGCCTGACTGATAGCTGCACGACGAAGATGGACATGACACGGTCATTCACGAAGGGAGAAGCGTCACGCTCATCGGTTCGATATCGATACTTGCGGGACCAATCTCAAAAACACCATTCGAATCCGGGATGAATTCCCCACGGATACCATCGAAACGAATGTGCATACCCTGATCTTCCGGACGTTCGGCGATGAAGAACCCGGTGAGAATCTGTTTCTGTGTGTCTTCTATCACACGCAGAATGATCGAACTGTTTCTCAGATACCAGGTGCGCCTCAGACGATACAGAGGGGCGGTACCCAGACCGGTTTCTGCGGCCAGCCGGTACTGTTGACTGGAATCACCACAGGAGTGCGAATCATCCGTATTGTCCTCTTCGATCATTTTTGCTTCGAAGGCCAGATAATCCAATGCCAATGTATACTGTTCTCTGCAAAAACAACATACATCAAGATGAGCAGGGCGTTTTCCGCGAAGTGCCAGGTACAACACGGTTTCTAAATCGAAATGTTCCATAGTGGCTGCTCCTTCATTGAAAGAATTTCCTCTTACTTAGTAATACACCTAATTCGAGGTCAGTGGCCAAAATTTTATAAAAAAAATTATCGATTAACTTTCTTCTGGTGATGCGCCTCAGACTTCATGAGATATTGCGCTTTCCTGGCGACAAGATCGCGAATATGACTGAATTTTCTGCGATATGTCTGTCTGTAGCGCTCATGAGTCAGACCGGGCATATGTCTTCGCAGCAACGCGAATCCGCTCATTGGTTCATCCCTGAAACTCTGCAACAGAAAGAAATCCTCTACGGCGTCCAGCATAAGATCAAATTCCCATGTGGTCAACTTGTTACGCTCGATGTAAAACGACGCAAGTTCGGACCGGACGTTGGATAGCGCACGCCGTATAACCATGGAGAGAATTGCGACATCATGCTCGATCGAAGGTTCCGTTGTGACATCCTGGCGCATGGTCTCGAGATGCTGCCCGATATATTTAAGGATAAGCTTGACAATGTCTTTCTCCGCGACGGCCTTGCAGTACTCATCCTGTGCTACAAGATATTCGGCGGCGAGACGGAAGATCTCAACAGGAACGGAGCGGGGATTGCCATTGATCCGATAAAGATTCCTCTCCAGTTCCCGGAGCGGGATTGCGGGTTTTTCCAGAGCGACTTCCAGGGCGTTTCCAAAAAGATACCATCGCCCGTCAAGCATATCACGAATAGAAACATCGTCCCGATTCCGGACATGCTCGCGTATCGAAATCAGCAGGGAGTGATGAATCGGACTGATCTCGGCAAAGACGCGTGGAAGCTGACGCTGAATATTGAGAAAGAGAAGCGATTGATAGGTGGCGAGCAAATCCATATCCTCTTTTTCTCTGTGCCTGAGCAGCCAGGTACGCAACATCCCGCAATGCCCCTCCTCGTCCCGGGCCACTAATTCGGCGGTAATGTCACAGGTGATATCGTACAGGGTTAACCCGCTTCGATCGATATACATTTTTCCGTTCTTAATCATCCACGTGATAATGCCTTGACTGCGCGCAATGGTCTCACGAATCAGCTTGTCCCTTGATACCGGGTCAAGCGTTCCGTTGAGGAGAGCGCGGAGGAGAGGCAGAAGAATGTGATCAGTGATGCGTGACACGACATATTCCGATATGTTCAGAAAAATATACCGAAACATGCGTGCGAAAAAAACTCCCGCGTCTGCGGGAGTCTTCAACACGAAGTATCATTGAGAACTGAGCGAAATGTGTTCCTCGGGGGGTGTCAGGGTGTGTTGCTGCGCGTCATGCTCGCCGGTCAAAAGATCCGCGAGCGTTGTCGCTCCCAACACACTGTCAATGGCGGTCTGTACGCGGCTCCAGAGGGGACGGATCGAACAGGAGAAGGTGTGTGTACAGATATTCCCCGTCCCGACATAGTGGTCGCAGAACCCGGGTTTGTAAAATTGACCTCCGAGAGCCCCCAGGACATCAATCAACACGATTGAGTGCATGTCACGCGAAAGCATGTAACCGCCCTCCTGGCCGCGTGCACTTTCGACAAACCCGTTAATTCGCAGAAGACGCAGCAATTTAGCGACATATGCCTGCGACAAGCCCTCTGCTTCACTGATTTCCGCAATGGTCATGGAAGCGCCCTTGCCCTTGCGAGCGAGCTGCAGGAGGCAGCGCAACCCGTATTCTTCCTGGGAACTGAATTTCATACCTGCAACCGCATTATGTCATTCGTGGAATATCCGAGCCACAGATGCGATCATACGCGAGCCGTTCGTATTCCTCCCCAGGAATCGACGGTCCGACTCTGGTACAGAGCAGGTCGAAATACCGGCACAGATCCACAGTGATTTCTTCCGCACTCCGGCCTTCGATATCGTGGCGCTGCAACATGAATTCGAGTTTCCCGTCCTTGAATATCGCCATGGCAGGCGACGACGGTGCGATCCCTGTGAAGTAGCTGCGCATGCGTTCCACTGCAGCGCGCTCCTGACCGGCGAAGACGGTCACGAAACGATCCGGGATCAATCTGTGCTGCAACGCGCCACTTGCCGCAGGACGCGCACTTCCCGCTGCACAACCGCAGACGGAATTGACGACGACAAAAAGCACCCCGTTCGTCACACGCATGACGGCATCGACACTGTCGGCCGTATGCAATTCTTCGAATCCCACGGCTGTCAATTCGTCCCTCATAGGCTGGACTGCCACAGGATCGTACATCGGCCCCTGTGTGGATATCTGGTTATCAAACATTGAGAAAAGCTCCTTTCATATCTATGTAATATCACCCGGCACATATCCGGATGACCTTGTCTCTGAATTCAAAAAATCCCAAGTTCGAGGCGTGCGGCCTCTGACATCATTGACGGGTTCCAGGGTGGATCCCACACAACCTCGACGTCAACCCCGGTGACCTCATTAATCTGCTCCGTCCGTTCTTTGACCTCTGCGGGCAGGGATTGCGCGGCGGGACAGTTCGGCGACGTAAGTGTCATGAGTATTGTCACCTTGCCATCTGATTTCACCTTTATCTGATAGATCAGACCCAGTTCATAGATATTCACCGGGATTTCAGGGTCATAACAGCTTTTGATTGCATGGATGACATTATCGTCGATTTCCTGCATCTGTTCATTCGTCAGCATGGGTACTTCCGTCATTCATTCTGTGGTTATATTGTCTTGTTTGCCCTGTAATGCCCCGTGCATGGTATGCCACGGCAATGTCGCGCATTTCACACGCACCGGGAAATCAGCCACGCCGGCAAAGGCCGCAAGCTTGCCAAGTTCTTCGATATGCTCGGCCGGATCAATCTTGCCGGTGACGATATCGGTAAAGAGAGAGAATAAATGTTCCGCTTCTTCTTTGCGCTTTCCCTTCAGTATGGAACTCATCAGTGAAGCGGAGGCCTTGGAAATTGCGCAGCCGGAGCCCTCAAATCCAATATCCTCGATCGTCTCACCATCCAGCTTCAGATAGAAGGTGTAGTGATCGCCACAGAGGGGATTGAAACCCTCCAGAGTGAAATCTGCATCCACGAGTTTGTGAAAGTTCTGCGGGTTCTTATTGTGATCGAGAATGATCTCCTGATACAGATCCCTGAGTTCATCCATTAAGAAAAAACCTCCAGTACGCTGTGTATAGCATGCACCAGCGCATCGACATCTTCCATCGTATTGTAGAAGGAAAACGAGGCGCGCGCGGTTGCGGGAATTCCGAAATGTTGCATGACAGGCTGCGCGCAGTGATGTCCTGCGCGAATCGCAATACCATGTTGATCGAGTATGGTGCCGATATCATGTGGATGGACGGCGCACAGAGTAAATGAGAGCACACTGGCCTTCTGTTTCGCCGTTCCGATCAGACGGACCTCATCAATGTTACGAAGATTCTCCGTCGCATGATGCAGCAGACGCTCCTCGTGAGCAGCCAGCGCGGTGATATCATGTCCTTGAAAGTACTTCAATGCAGCGGCAAGACCGATGGCACCGGCAATGTTCGGTGTCCCCGCCTCGAATTTATAAGGGATATCGTTATAGACTGTGTGCTCGAACGTCACCGAAAGAATCATGTCTCCGCCGCCCTGATACGGAGGCATGTCTTCAAGCAGAGCTTTTTTTCCGTAAAGCACACCAATGCCCGTAGGCCCGTAGATTTTATGACCGCTCATTGCAAAGAAATCGCAGTCGAGATCCTGCACATCGACGGGAAGATGTTGCACGGACTGCGCGCCGTCAATAAACACGGGAACACCGTGCCGGTGTGCAGTAGCGATCATTTCCTTGACGGGATTGACCGTTCCCAGGGCATTTGAGACGTGGACGAGAGAGACAAGCCTGGTGCGATCGGTTATCATAGCTTCGAACTGCTCGAGCTTCAAATCTCCATGCTGATCCATGGGAATCACTTTGAGCGATGCACCTTTTTCCTTGCAGATCATCTGCCATGGTACAATGTTGGCGTGATGCTCGATCGCGGAGATAAGCACTTCATCCCCTTCCCCGATATTCATGCGTCCGAACGTCTGAGCGACGAGATTGATTGCTTCCGTCGTACCGCGCACGAAAATGATTTCCTCATCATGCTTCGCATTGAGAAATTGGCGAACCGTCCGACGCGCGTCCTCATAGAGATCGGTTGCCTGCTGGCTGAGATAGTGCACACCTCTATGAATGTTGGAATACTCCTCCCCATAGAATCTGCTCACTGCATCGATGACGACCTGCGGTTTATGCGTGGATGCCGCATTATCGAGATACACGAGAGGCTTTCCCCGAATCCGCTGCCGGAATATCGGAAAGTCCTCACGCACGCGCCATGGATCAAAATCACCGGGGGGGTGCTGTTCCGTAATAGGTGAGGCGGTCATTGACGTTGCTTCATTCCACGTAGTACTCATGTTGTCTTCCAGGATGCTTCAAGACGTTTATGAATGCGGTCATGCATCAGATCGCTCAATGTGGTGTCAGGGATCCGTGAGACGAGCTCACCGGCGAACGCGAAGGTAAGAATATTCTGTGCCTGTTGACGGTTAATTCCGCGGGACAGCAGGTAGAATAATTGCTCCTTGCTGATGCGTCCGACGGTCGCGCCGTGCGTACATTTCACGTCATCCGCATAAATTTCAAGCTGCGGCCGCGTATCGACGCGTGCCGTATCAGAGAGCAGAAGGTTATTGTTAGACTGCATGGCATTGGTTTGCTGCGCGTCCTGCCGCACAATGATTCTGCCTGTAAACACGCCACGCGTTTCATCCGACAACACGCCTTTATACAACTCATGGCTGGTACAGCGCGGTACGGCGTGATCAATCACCGTAAAATGATCCATATGCTGTGTACCAAAGGGCAAAAACAGTCCGTTCATCGTACAATGTGCCCCCTCTCCCTGAAGTATACCATGGAGATTGCTGCGCAACAGCGATGCTCCGAGTCCGAAGTAATGATTTTCATAGACGCCGGCCTGTGCAATTTGAGCATACACTGTCGAGACATGGAAGGCATTCTCGCTCTCTTCCTGTAATCTGACGTGCTTCAGGACGGCATTCGCTGCGATGTGTACATCAACGACGACATTGTTGAAATAGACAGCGCTGTTGTCAGCGACATACTCTTCGAAGATTCGGCACTCGGCACGCTCTTCGAGACGCACGACGATGCGTGGGTGTGCGATATGCGGCTGGGTTCCCGAGGTAGAATGGAACAGGAGGCGCAGCGGAATTTCGGCGATCACACCCCTCCGCAAGTGAATCGAAATGCCCTGCTGAGTGAACGCGGTATTGAGTGCGGTAAAGGGGTGACGTGACAGCGTCCCGGATTCGGTGACGACGCTATCGGTCAAGGAGGGATCCTCATCGATGACTGCAGATAAATCCCGCACCGTCATACCCTCGGGGATCGCATCGAGATCGGAGAGTTCGGGGACGAAATACCCATCGACGAACAGCAGGGTGACGGCATGAGTCAGAGGCAACGCCTGTGCAGCGGCCTGATCGCGCAGGGATTGATCAGCAACGGGTCGAAACGCAGGGACAAAGGTTGTACCTGTCAACGGATTGAGGTTTGTATATCGCCAGTCCTCGTCGCGTGCGGCGGGGAAGCCTTGTTCAACGAATCGTTGCATGGCATCCCGGCGCAACTGATGAACGCGTCCCTCTGATGCTCCATTGAGTGTCGCCTCAAAAGCGGAAAACTGTTTCTGGTAAACTTTCATCTGTTCTTTTTTCATAGTGGTAGTCACTCCTCAGACTGCTTCGGGTGCGGGCTGATGAAGGTCCTTCGCCCAGTCATAACCCTGTTCCTCGAGTTGGAAGGCGAGTTCCTTGTCACCGGATTTCGCGATACGTCCGTCAACCAGCACATGAACAAAGTCCGGAATGATATAATTGAGCAACCGCTGGTAGTGTGTGACGACGATGGCAGCATTCTCCTCGTTATGCAGTGCATTGACGCCGTTGGCCACAATGCGCAGGGCATCAATGTCGAGGCCGGAATCGGTTTCATCAAGAATGCTCAGGACGGGGTCGAGCACGGCCATCTGAAGGATCTCATTCCGTTTTTTTTCACCGCCCGAAAAGCCATCGTTGACAGGACGGTTGAGGAAGGAGGGATCCATTTCCACGAGCTTCATTTTGTCTTTCACGAGCGACAGGAAATCGACGGCGTCGTACTCGTTCTCCCCTCGATATTTTCGGATCGCATTGAGGGCCGCCTTGAGAAAGTAGGTGTTGCTGACACCCGGTATTTCCACCGGATACTGAAACGCCATGAACACTCCTTCGCAGGCACGCACATCGGGATCCATTTCGAGCAGATTTCTGCCACGATAGAGCACTTCTCCTTCCGTTACCTCGTAAAGATCCTTCCCCGCAAGCACACCCGCAAGCGTACTTTTCCCGGAGCCATTCGGTCCCATGATCGCATGAATTTCTCCGGGATTTACTCTCAGGTTGATGCCCTTGAGAATCTCATTTCCCTCGACACGGGCATGCAAATTACGAATTTCCAGCATTAATAACTCCGAATATCTATGTATACTATTGTTTGCTTGTCAGCCCTGCCTCCGTCCTTGGTCTGTCAGCCCACACTTCCTTCGAGACTGATGCCGAGAAGTTTCTGTGCTTCGACTGCGAACTCCATCGGCAGTTCGCGGAAGACTTCCTTGCAGAAGCCATTGACGATCATATTGACAGCGTCTTCGGCGTTGATACCTCGCTGATTGCAATAGAAAATCTGGTCTTCACCGATTCTTGATGTCGTTGCCTCATGTTCAATTTGTCCGGTATCGTTGTCGTTTTCGATATACGGAAAGGTATGCGCGCCGCATCGGTCACCCATGAGCATTGAATCACACTGGGAATAATTTCGCGCGCCATCCGCGTTCTTCATTATTTTCACCAGGCCTCGATAGGTGTTCTGCCCCTGTCCCGCAGATATGCCCTTTGAGACAATGGTACTGCGTGTATTCTTGCCGATATGAATCATCTTTGTCCCGGTATCTGCCTGTTGCCGATTGTTGGTAACGGCGACGGAATAGAATTCACCAACGGAATTATCCCCCTGCAGGATGCAGCTTGGATATTTCCAGGTGATTGCGGACCCTGTCTCCACCTGAGTCCAGGATATTTTTGAATTCACACCCGCGCATTTACCACGTTTGGTCACGAAATTGTAGATGCCGCCTTTGCCTTCCTTATCACCGGGATACCAGTTCTGGACTGTGGAGTATTTGATCTGTGCGTCATCGAGTGCAATAAGCTCTACAACAGCCGCGTGCAATTGATTTTCGTCGCGCATCGGCGCCGTGCATCCCTCGAGATAGCTTACGCTTGCCCGTTCGTCTGCGACAATCAGCGTTCGTTCGAACTGTCCAGTCCCCAGACTGTTGATGCGGAAGTAGGTGGAGAGTTCCATCGGACACCGCACTCCTTTCGGGATAAAGACAAATGAACCGTCAGTGAAGACTGCGGAATTCAATGCGGCATAGAAATTGTCATTTATCGGCACCACTGATCCGAGATATTTTCTCACAAGCTCGGGATGCTCCTGTACCGCTTCCGAAAATGAACAGAAAATAATGCCGAGGTCATTGAGTTTTCCCTTGAACGTCGTTGCAACCGAAACACTGTCGAAGACCGCGTCAACGGCAACACCCGCGAGTAATTCCTGTTCCTTGAGCGGGATACCGAGCTTCTCATAAGTCGCGAGGAGTTCCGGATCGACTTCATCGAGACTTTTCGGACCATCCGTCGTTTTGGGCGCGGAGTAGTAAGAGATGTCCTGATAGTCGATAGGCGGATAATGAGCGAACGCCCAGTGGGGTTCCGTCATTTTCAACCATCGGCTGTAGGCCTTCAGCCGCCAGTCAAGTAACCATTGCGGCTCACGCTTTTTCGCCGAAATCATCCGGATAACATCCTCACTCAGACCCTTCGGGACAGTATCCGCTTCGATGTCCGTCACAAAACCGTATTTGTAATCTCCACCGGTCAGTTTTTCAAGTTCCCGGGAATCGGTGCTCATAAGTACGTCCTTTTACATTTCATTTATGTATCCACTTCTACAATTACAATCTGTACAAAAGTGTCAAGATTGCTATTCCAAAACAAGGGCCGTTTCGAAAAAATTCCAATTGTGTGCAATTTTTCATGGCACCATGTATTCTCTCTTCCCTACATTACATGATGCGGTAGGAGGAGAGCAGACCGGGCACAGGCGAGATCTGTTTTCGTTTCCCATGTCGAAGCAGTCATCAACCGATTTTTCTCAATTTTGGAGTACTTCTTATGCAGAGACGCAGTTCCATACTTATCATGATGCTTTTGTTTGCGCTGTCATCCACATTGCCTGCGCAGGAGGTGCTGACCGAGCGGAATATTTTCGATATTCAGCAGGTCGTTGAGGCTGCTGTTTCACCTGATGCTCGTCATATTGCCTATACTGTGCTTGTTCCGCGCCCGTTTTCCGACAATCCGGGAGGCGATTACCGTGAACTGCATGTGTATGATCTGCAGACCGGGACGACACGTCCCTTCATCACCGGCAAACGTCTGATGTTCAATCTTGGATGGATGCCGGATTCCCGGATGATCACCTTCGTCGCGAATTTTCCCGATGCCTCCGGACCACAGGTTTACGGAATGCCGATTGACGGTGGCGAGGCCCGACCTCTGACGGCAAGTGCATCAGGTATCTTGGGATACACGATTCATCCTGAGGGGACGGCTATTGCCTACATTGCAACCGAAGCCACGGACCCGAATGAAAAGAAGCTGCGTGCGCAGGGATTCAATGCGGAAGTCTATGAGGAATTGAATCCTGACCGCAATGTCTATGTCCGTTCATTGCCGGATGGTGATACGCGAAGACTGACATACAACGTATCCGCTTTCAGCATTGTGTGGAGTCCCGACGCAAGACACATCGCCGCCGCAGTTGCCCCGAAAAACACAGTCGACCAATCCTATATGTTCAAGCGTATTCATCTGCTTGACCCGGAGGATGGCACGTTGACGGAATTTGTGGAGAATCCCGGGAAACTCGGGCGCATGGTCTGGAGTCCTGACGGCAGCAAGCTTGCGTTTGTCGCAGGTGTCGCGGTCTGGGATTCGAAGGACGGATCGATCTTCGTCGCAGACGTCAACGACCGCAAACCATTCAATACGCTGCGCAACTACAGCGACAAGTTCGAGGGGACTGTCACCGGCGTCGCCTGGAAGGACGCACAAACAATGCTTTTCACTGCACAGGAGGGGGTGGACATAACACTTCGCGAGCAACGGCTTGACGCAGCGGACAGCAGGGTACTTCTCGAAGCGGGCCGTCTCAATATCACCGGTTTCAGTACAGCTGGTTCCGTGATAACAATGACGGGGAACACGCCGTCACATCCTACCGAACTGTTCACGTTCGACGGCAAGACGCTCGTACGTCGCACGAAGCACAATGATTGGCTCGATGACATTCGCCTCGCACGACAGGAGCGATTCCTTTACAACGCCACCGATGGTCTGGAGATCACATCCATCTTGATCTATCCGTTGAATTATCAGGAAGGAAAGACCTACCCTTTGATTGTCGATATTCACGGTGGACCTGAATCGGCATATCAGAATGGCTGGGTCACCCGTTACGGGAATTGGGGACAGGTCGCAGCAGCACGCGACTACTTTGTTTTTATGCCGAATTATCGCGCGAGCACCGGACGAGGTGTTGAATTCGCAAAAATGGGTCTTGGTGATCTTGCCGGAAAGGAATTTGACGATGTGCTCGACGGTATCGACGTGCTGATCGAGAAGGGGTTTGTTGACAGGGACCGTGTCGGAATCGGCGGCGGCTCCTATGGCGGTTATTTCAGTGCCTGGGCGGCCACGCGCCACACCGAGCGTTTTGCTGCCGCGGTTTCCTTCGTCGGCGTTTCCAACCAGATTTCCAAACGAAACACGACTGATATTCCCTGGGAAGATTACTATGTACATTGGGATACCTGGACCCATGAGGATGTCGAGAAAGTCTATGACCGCAGTCCGGTCAAGTGGGCAAGGGGCAGTACAACTCCGACACTCATCCTTCATGGAAAAGATGATCCGCGCGTTCATCCGAGTCAAAGTCTGGAACTGTACCGTGCACTCGCGTTGCACGGAGAAGCACCTGTGCGCCTGATCTGGTACCCGGGCGAAGGTCACGGAAACCGGAGGAACCCCGCGCGGCTTGATTACATCATGCGCACCATGGCGTGGTTCGATCATTTCCTCAAGAGTGACGCGAAGGGTATGCCGCCGGCCACCCTCGATTATCAGATCGACTGATCCCGCATCTCTCTCCGATTGAAAAGAAGCGAGGTTGCCAGCAATGACAACCTCGCTTCACAATTTCCACATGTATAAACGATGCGCTCCCTCCTGCATCACAGGAAAGCGGGACATCCACACACTCAGGACACGTCGATGATCTTGTACTCCAGAGTTCCTGCCGGCACCTGTACGGTGATGAGGTCTCCGATATGTCGTTTCATCAAGGCTTTGCCTATCGGACTGGTAACCGAAATCTTGTTTTGTTCGAAGTCCGCTTCTTCCGGAGAGACGAGTTTATATGTTACGGTCCCTCCCATTTTAAGATCTTCAAGCGTGACGTCGGAAAGGATATAGATGGCATCCTTGGGGAGATCTCCCTTTTTAATGATCCGTGCGCGAGAGAGCAAATCCTCCAGTTTACTGATTCTCAGTTCGAACAACCCCTGTTCCTCTTTTGCCGCATCGTATTCCGCATTTTCGCTCAAGTCACCGTGTGCTCGCGCCTCGGCGATTTTCGACGCCATTTCCGCGCGACCTTTCGATTTCATCTGCTGTAATTGCTTTTCGAGCTCAACCATCCGCTCACGCGTCAAATAGACAGTTCCTTTAGAATCCACGGTAGACTCCGTAAAAATTGATACTATGAGAAAAGAGAAAATAAAAAACATAGCCAGTACTCCGCACAGGAATTCTGGCTATGACTTTAAAAGGTACGCGATATTCAGCAGAATGTCAACTGCCTTGACCGGAATGTACCGGAAGTTTTTTCCGCGCTCAACTATGCTGATGCATGATGAGATGGCCCATTCTGTCCCGCTTGGTCTGGAGATAATACTCATTGATCACATTGGGCAGACTCTCGATGGGCACACGTTCGATTATTTCGAGACCGTAGCTTTTCAGGCCGATAACTTTTTTCGGGTTATTGGTGAGCAGACGCATTTTCCGGATACCGAGATCGGCGAGGATCTGTGCTCCGATTCCATAATCACGTAAGTCGTCACGGAAGCCGAGTTCAATGTTGGCCTGCACGGTATCGAAGCCTGCATCCTGCAGGTTATACGCGCGAAGTTTGTTTGCAAGGCCGATACCACGGCCTTCCTGGCGCATGTACAAGACGACGCCGCGCCCTTCGCGTTCGACCGTCAGCATTGCTGCATTGAGCTGATCCTTGCAATCACAACGCAGGGAACCGAAGGTGTCACCGGTCAGGCATTCCGAATGGACACGGACGAGCACCGGTTCTCCATCATCGATCGTTCCTTTGACCAGGGCGAGATGCTCTTTGTTATCGATAATGTTTGTATAGAGGTGAAGAGTGAATTCACCGTAGCGTGTGGGAATATTGGTGATAATTTCCTTTTTGACCAGCTTTTCCATTTTCACACGCTGTTCGATAAGCTGGTTGACGGTGATGATTCTCAGGTTGAACTCTTTCGCGAGAGCGAACAACTCGGTTGTCCGCGCCATTGTCCCATCTTCCTTGAGGATTTCGCATACGACGCCGACCGGCTGGAGGTCGGCCATTCTTGCGAGGTCCACCACTGCTTCGGTATGTCCTGCCCGCCGCAATACGCCACCGGCAACTGCCTTGAGGGGGAAGATGTGGCCTGGTCGCGCAAGATCCGTCGGGCGTGTTTCAGGGTCGGCGAGTGCGCGAATCGTTGCTGCACGGTCTGAGGCAGAGATACCCGTCGTTGTTCCGTGCACATAATCGACTGTCACCGTAAAATTCGTACCGTGCAGCGCGGTATTTCCGTCGACCATCATGCCGAGTTGCAGTTGATCCATGCGCTCCTCCGTCAGAGGTACACAGACCATACCGCGCCCATGTCGCACCATGAAATTGACAATTTCCGGTGTTGTTTTTTCTGCTGCGCAAACGAAATCACCTTCGTTTTCGCGTTCTTCGTCGTCGACGATGATAATAACTTCGCCGGCGCGGATAGCATCGATCGCTTCGTCGATGGTGTTGAACTGATGTGCCATGGCAATCGAGCGCGGGGTAATTATTCCGCGGACGCCTCCCGTGTCACAACATTCACCGCACTGCGATCAAACTTGAGTTTCATGTTATCACCGACATCGAGAAGAATCGTTTTGTCGTCCACGTTGACAATTTTTCCATGCATCCCGCCGGAGGTGACCACTTTGTCTCCTTTTTTCAGGCTCTCGAGCAGCTTCTGCCGCTCTTTTGCCCTCTTCTGCTGGGGACGAAGAATCATGAAATAGAAAATTACGAAGATGAGAGCGAAGAAAATCAGCGTGCTCATCATCTGGCCGCCGCCACTGCCACCGCCTTGGGGCGCCATAGCGAAAAGGACTTCAATCACAGGTTTGCTCCTGACTTATGTTTGAATCGAACCGTCGTGGTTTCCTTGTGCGAGGTAACGCCGCACGTACGCGGTTTTCCACGCAGGAAAGGTGTTCTGAAAGATAGCATTTCGCGCATCACGCGTCAATCGCAGATAAAAGGCAAGATTGTGAATCGACGCGAGTTGCAAGCCGAGAATTTCCCGGGTACGAAAAAGATTGCAGACGTAGGCGCGCGTGAAATGCTGGCAGGCATAGCAATCACAATCCGCGTCAATGGGCGTGAAATCATGCAGATACCGTTCCTTCTTTATTGTCATCGCACCGTCCGGCGTGAACACCATCGCGTTTCGACCATTCCTGGTCGGCATCACACAGTCGAAGAGATCGACACCACGCTCGATGCATTCGAGGATATTTACCGGTGTACCCACGCCCATCAGATAACGGGGACGATCATGCGGAACGATATCCGTCGTGAAATCCGTCATGTGGTACATGACTTCCGCGGGCTCCCCGACGGCGAGTCCACCGATAGCGTAGCCATCAAAGTCAAGGTCGATCAAACCACGTGCACTGATTTCCCGCAAGTCCTCGAACACATTTCCCTGAACAATGCCGAACGCATACTGGCGATGCCCATAGCGAGGCTGTAGTTGATCAAGCCATGTTCGCGCCTGCGAAGCCCATCGCAGCGTCAGTGCCCCGCTACGTTTCG
>JAGTUW010000202.1 GCA_018224345.1 Bacteroidota bacterium | reverse complement strand
TGGAAATTCGACTTCCTTCAGCAGGTCCTTCTGTTTTGTGCCGGTGATCTCACGGCGCAACGCATGCGCGAGACGCAGAGCGATGTCCGCATCCTCAGCCGCGTACTCGGCGATGTCCTCGGCGGGGAGGTCCGCCATCGAGCGTTGTTCCTTGCCCTTGCCGATCAGTCTGCTGATGGGAATGGGCTGATAGTTGAGATGCTGTATGGCGAGAGCGTTCATGGAATGATCACCCTCGGGCCTGAAGACATACGCAGCGAGCATGGTATCGTAGAGTTGCTGAGTGCTCTCGATGCCCTGCCGGCGCAGGACGAGCAGATCAAATTTCAGGTTCTGTCCGATGAGCATGGCATCTGATGCAAAGAGAGGACGCAGGGCCGTGATGATGTCCTTGCGGGGAAGTTCCGCGTTGGTGGGGACATACCAGGCGTGTCCGGGACGCACAGCGAAGGAGAGCCCGACCAGCTCTGACTGCATAGGACTGCGGCCACTGGTCTCGGTATCCACGCAGAACTCCTTGGCTTCCTGAATCGTTGCAATCATATCCGCGAGTTGCCCGGATGTGCGCACAAGCACGTAATCATGCGCGACGGACTCAATCGTCTCGGGTTGTTCTTCATCGGCAGAGATCACACCTTGCTGTTCCTCATCCAGTTTCTGGAGATGGCGTGAGAATTCGAGTTCCTTGAAGAGGGAGTGCAACTCCGCTGTATTTTTCTCCGAACGCCGCAGGTCCAGCGGATCGATTTCCACGGGAGCATTGATGTCGATGGTGACCAGCTCCCGTGAGAGTTCTGCTTCGGCCTGTTGTGCTTCGAGTTTATCACGGACGCCTTTTTTACCGATGCGGTCGAGGTTGCTGTAGATTTCCGGAATGGACCCGAACTCCTGCACAAGTGGAATGGCAGTTTTTTCACCGATCCCCTTGACACCCGGTATATTATCCGATTGATCGCCCATGAGGCCGAGCACATCGATAACCTGATCTGGTCGCACGCCGAATTTTTCACGTACCCCCTCGATATCGATGATTTCCCAGGTATCTGCTCTCTTGCCGGGTTTATAAAGTTTGACATGTTCGGTGACCAGTTGCATGAAATCCTTGTCCGGGGTCACCAGGAAGCAGTCGATATTCTCCCGTTCCGCCCGTCTGGCTAGCGTGCCGATAATGTCATCGGCTTCCCAGCCGGGAATCTCCAGTACCGGAATGCTGTATGCCCGCACGAGTTGTTTAAGCAACGGGAGTTGTTCGACCATGTCGTCGGGCATTTTCTCGCGGGTGGCCTTGTACGCTTCGAAGCGTTTGTGCCGGAAGGTAGGTTCCGCTGTATCGAAGGCCACGGCAATGTGTTCGGGGTGCTCCTCGCCGAGAATTTTTTCCAGTGTATTGACAAATCCGAAAATCGCGCTGGTGTTCATACCTTTTGAATTTATCAATGGACGATTGATAAAGGCGAAGTAGGCGCGATAGGCGATGGCCATGCCATCAATAATAAAGAAACGTTCCATGCTCGATTTCCGCGTATGATGAACGAAAGAGGAATAATACGTTCAAAAGCGGAAAGGGACAACGGCGACGATTGCAGCTTCCCTGGTGCTTCTGGTTACGATGTATTACCTGACCTCACCTTACTGGATGAAGATCGGTTGTTGGTCTGCCGTGGCAGCGGTTCAAAGGATCTATCTACAACAGGGACAGCATGGATGCCCGCTGCCTCCGTATATGATCATCCCGGCTTGCGATGCTTTCCCTGATAAAACTGATTTGCTGGACGCAGGAATTCCGGCTGTACCTGTGAAGAGGGTATAACGCAGGTCTTGACATTGGTAATGCCAAAGTCTAAATTAAGAGTTCACGTATCTGAAATCTGTTCAACACGCATTTTATTAACATATTCCGCTCCGCGGAAGGAGAATACTCATGATCCGTTTTGACCGAAAATGTCAGCCAGCCTGTGAAAGGGGGCTGATCGCACACGTTTACCAGTTGTGGCCTGTCTGGTTCCGCATGTCGGCATTGTTCTGCCTGTTGCTGTTCCCGGCACTGACCGCACAGTCGCAGCAAACCATTTGCGATTCGACGCATGCCCACGCAGTGAATATCAATCCCAACTGTCGTATCGATTTTGAATTCGGGACGACCTCGACGGCCGGAATTTTTCATTCCGTACGTGCGACCCCTGTGTATCCCTCATCGATTGTCACGGCGTCGGCTCCTTCGGGGTGGACGCAGACGCTCAATGCCCCGACCTCTGTTACCTGGGATGCACCGGGCGGCACAGCCATTCCGCCGGGTATCTACAACAACGGTATCGTGTTGACGGGGCCCTCCTTTCCGCAATTCGTGATGTATGAGTTTCTCGACGAAACCGGCAATGTGATTTGTACCGAACGTGTTGTCGTCGATTGTCAGAGCGGATCCTGTGTGAAAGTGGACAGTGTCGAAGTCGATTGTCACGGCCCGGATGCCCAGGGCAACGAAACCTATACCGTGAGCATGCGTGTCTACAACGGCAGTGGTGCAACGGCGACGTTGAATCTGTCTTCGTCCGATGGTCCACTGGCTCCTTCGAGTTTTTCTGTCCCTGCGGGCGCGTCCATGATCACGACCATGTTTACTGATACCCCGCCCGTGACCGGAATGCTGACCATCTTGGCTCAGTTGATGGACCCCGCTGGCGGACTCTGTGAGGACTCCGTTACCGTGGCCCTTCCTGATTGTCTGCCACCGTCTGATTGTCTGCAACTCGACAGTTTACGGATCGATTGCGCGCAGCTCGATGCGGCCGGGAATCAACAGTATTCATTGTCCTTTTCCGTATTCAATGGTTCGGGTACGAGCGGGACGCTCTCGCTGACTGCTCCCGAGGGATCGATTTCCCCCACCAGTGTGACAGCACCTGCGGGGAATTCCAATCATACAGTGATGTTCGCTGAGCTGCCACCGACCGACGCAGTGGTACAATTAATAGGTGAACTCGCCGTGATGGGTGCGGTGTGCAGAGATACGCTCACCGAAAAGCTGCCCGACTGTCAGCCAGATCCGAAGTGTTTCTTCCTTGACAGTCTGCGCATCCGTTGTGTCGGTGAAAACGCGGCCGGGAATCTCGAGTACGCCGGTACGATGTATCTGACCAATCCTGGTCCGACTTCGATTACGCTGAACTTTATGTCACCGCAGGGCAACGTTTCTCCATCGACTGCGACTGTGGCTGTAGGGACTGGCGTCATGGTATCGTACACGTTCGAAGATACGCCACCGGCCGATGTATTCTTCGAAATCTTCGCCTCTCTGCCGGGTACGAACTGCCGTGACTCGCTGTCGACCAAGCTGCCGGATTGTGAGCCGGGACCCACCGGTGGATGTGGTGATCCGGCATGCATGCGAGATTCGCTGATCGTCAACACCGGGTACAATCACGCGGCCAGTGGTATCTACAGTATCGGACAGCAGGATGCGTACTGGGAACTGACGATGTCCCCGAATTCCGGATTGGCCTTGCCGTCGCCGTCATGGGTGATCAGCAAGAATCCTGCCTGGGCAAATCCTCTGCCGAATTCGCAATGGATTTCACCCTACAACACGCAAAGTCTGAATATGAACAATCATCCTCCGGCGGATCCGTACCGGCTGGAATTCTGTTTCTGCATCTGCGATGGTGTTGATTCCATACGTAT
>JAGTUW010000201.1 GCA_018224345.1 Bacteroidota bacterium | reverse complement strand
TGCGCGCACTTAAACGTGAACTGGAGGGAGACGATGGTGTCATCTTCCGCTACGCCGCGCATGAGAACACCTATCTGTGCAAGATAGATACACAATTACGCAGTGACCCTGCGGATATCCCCGATCGTGCACAGCTCTGTGCGTTCATCAGAAGCATCACACGTGCTACGGGAGGCAGCACGGAACCATGGCATGGCGAACGCAGCATGACAGACATGCTCGAGCTTGTGAAACGTCACTTCTATCATCCTTTCTGTAACGGATCGAACTCGATCAAATATGTGTTGCCGGCCGTTCTCAACGAATCCACATATCTGCGGGAGAAATATGCGCATCCGGTCTATGGCGCCGAAGAAGGAATTCGTAGTCTGAATTTCCGCGACTGGCAGTGGATTCATACTGTCGATGGAAAGGTGGTGGATCCGTATCTGCTGCTGCCCCGTCTCTTCGAAGACATACCGGAGCACGATGCACGACTCATGACGGAAAACCCGGAACTGCGTGACGGTGGTGCGGCGATGACTGCCTATGCCCGTATGCAGTTCGAGGAAATGAGCGATTACGAACGTGCCGCATTGCGTTCTGCTCTGTTGAAGTACTGCGAACTGGATACACTCGCCATGGTGATGATCTGTGAGTACTGGTTGAGCGAATGTTGAAGGCCACCTACCGATTTGACCGCTGACTTCCAGCTGTAACCTGTCGGGGTCACTTTGTGATACGCCCGTATTCCCCGCACTGCCGGTATTCCTCGCACTGCTGGTATTCCCGCGCGGTCGACCTGCAGCGGACAACCCCGCCCCGGTGAGCGGATATGTACTGTATAGTCGCATCGGGGATGGTGACGGTGAGAGCGGTACGGCTGGAAATTGCTGTGGCTTTGCTTACTTTACCCTGGTACGCCCATGGTTCGCAAGGCTTCGTTCTGACGGCGACCCGCTCTTGCTCTCCCAGAATCTCAGCAGAGGCTGATATCATGCGATCACAGTACACCGTACGAATCCCACGAGGCGTTTTCGCAATTGTGCTGCTTTTTCCCACGCTGCTTGCCGGTCAGTCGGTAACGCTGTTCGATATCGATGCCACGGACTATCCCCGTGTACAGGCGAAATGCATAGCCACCGATGCGGACGGGCATCCTGTCACCGCCATTACGGCCGGGGCGGTACAGTTGGGCGAGGACGGGTTCGTGCGTCCGGTCACGCGGCTGACCTGTCCACCTCTGCCACCACCTGTGGCACTTTCTTCGGTGCTCACCATTGATATTTCCGCATCGATGAAGGGCGACAGAATGGAAGCCGCCAGAGCTGCGGCGCGAACATGGATAGATGCGCTGCCTCCCGGACGTTCGGAATGCGCAATTACCAGTTTCAACCATCACGCGTTCGTCAATCAGGATTTCACGACTGATCGCGCAGTACTGTTCGAGGCGGTCGAAAACCTTTCCGGCAGCGGCGGAAGCGACTACCACGCCGCCTTGCTCGCAGCGCCGGCCGGGGCGCTGGAAGTCTCGCAGCGCGCCAGACACAGGCGTGTCGTGGTGCTGCTCACCGATGGCATGCCTCCGGTCGGGATGGATACAGAAGAAATCATTGCCGAAGCGCAGCGGCAGGACGTGGTCATTTATGCAGTGCTGCTTGGTGTCCCGGCAAGCGGGTCGATCACGGAAATCACCGAGGCCACTGGCGGGTATTGCATCGACGAAGTCGCATCGGTGGCGCAGGCCGAAGCTGCGTTCCGCCGCATTTATTACAGTGCACAGCGGTGGTTGCCATGCGAAATCCAATGGCGAAGCGATGGCTGTGCGCTCCGGCGTTCGGCGGCGTTGTTGTTGCCCGGCCTGGCCGCCAGCACGGATGTACGCTATTGGCTCACCCCGGATGTGCTTCCGCAATTCGTGTTCACTCCTTCTGGCTCGCTGCATTTCGGTGAAGTGCAGCCGGGGACGCTGTCCCGCCAAAGTATAACCATGACGGCACAGGGTGCCGCTCTTCGTGTTGATGACCTGCATACCACGCATGCGCTTTTTCGCATCGTCGATTACGGGGGTGATCCGCCACCGTTTCTGCTTGCCGCGGGGGAGAGCAGGACATTGACGATAGAGTACGCACCGGAGGATTCGTCCTATGCGTATTGCCGCGTTGACATCACCGGCGATGCCTGTTTCGGAAACTCCTTTCACGCCGACGGGGGCTGGACGGGGAAAACAATACCCGAGATATCCGTCAGAGTCGAGTACCCTGACGGGGGCGAGCAGTTGGTCGCGGGCAGCGATGCCGAACTGCTCTGGGAGGGAGTCATGCCCGGTGAGCGGGTCCGCCTTGAGTACTCCATCGACAGCGGTGAGAACTGGATGCACATCACCAATGAGGCCCGCGACCTCCGGCATAGCTGGCGTGTGCCGGCAACGCCGAGCGACGATTGCCTGCTGCGGGTCACCGCTGCCGGACGGCCCGCATTTTCAGGAACAATGCTGCTGATTCCCGCTGGGACATTCCTCATGGGCAATGTCACCGGTCACCCGGAGGGATTGCCGAATGAACAGCCCGTGCATGAAGTGACTGTCACACGGCCGTTCCTGATGAGCCGGACACCGGTCACACAACGGCAATACCAGGCGGTGATGGGGACGAACCCGGGTTATTTCGATGGACCGGACCTGCCCGTCGAACAGGTCACCTGGTACGACGCGGTGCAGTTCTGCAATGAGCTTTCTCGGCAGGAAGGGCTCGATCCATGCTACAGCGGCAGTGGAATGGATATCATCTGTGATTTCTCGGCCAATGGATATCGCCTTCCGACTGAAGCGGAATGGGAATATGCCTGTCGCGCGGGCACGGAAACGGATTTCTACAGCGGAAATATGACCCACAGCGAAATGCTTCCCTACGATCCGGCATTGCATCGTACGGGCTGGTACGGCGGGAATGCCGGCAGTACGACACATCCTGTCGGCATGAAGGAAGCCAATGCCTTCGGTCTCCACGACATGCATGGCAATGTGTGGGAATGGTGCTGGGACATGTACGACAGCGGGTATTACGCGGAGAGCCCTGCCACCGACCCACAGGGACCGGGTGACAGAACGCGACGTGTGTTGCGCGGTGGCTCCTGGAACAATTTCGCACGGGTCTGCCGGTCCGCATCCCGTGGTTACTTCAATCCGGGCGGCAGAAACAGCAGTTATGGCTTCCGACTGGTGAGGACATATCAATAATCACCTGGTGTATGCGAGGAGAGTCAGGAAGAATTACTGTCAAAGATTGTTGCCGCCTCCCCGGCGCTCTGCGGGTTGGGGAAGTGTGCATCAGCCGGAAGAACGCTCATGCGCTGCTCCGCTACCCGGAAGGTCGGCGGGGTTCAAACGTCAACTTAGTCAAGACTAAGTTGTGACTTAGATGAATCTAAGTCACGTTTTGCCGGAAGTCGAATTTTCGATTCAGCCCATTTCCATCGGTTTTCTGTTGTGATCAGGCCTTTTTCATGCTGACAGGCGGGAAGCGGAGCGGGTGGAAGAGAGTCGAGATGAAATTGTCGGGAAAGGATTGACGATGCGGGACTGGCATGGTTCCGGAGCTGTCATGCAGAGTGCGGAGAGAAATTACGGAGAATGGGCATGACCTGGACACTGGCGAAGGCATTGGATATACTCGGACTTTCCGGCGTGCATGCTGGATTGGATGCGGTCAAGGTCGCGTATCGCAGGCTGATGTTGCGCTGGCATCCCGATCGCTTCCGGGAGAGCGATGCAGTCCGCGAGGCGACTGTGCGCGCGCAGGAGATCAATAATGCCTACGAAATCGTTACGGAACATATCGAGTTGCATGGTGATTTCGGAAGGGAGTCCTCTGAAAAATGGGAGCAGGAATCCAGTCGTCCCCGGCATGCCCGACACAGCTACGGGAAGCGCGGGTTTACACCCGGTTTTCCTGATGAGACGGTCTTCGAGGTGTTTGTGAAATCGAGTCACATCATTTCCGCCGGTTACAACCCCGCACGACGGATACTGTATATCAAATTCGACAGAAACCTTGTCTATGAATACAGCGCCGTGCCGAAGTCGATATGGGACGCATTCATGGCTGCGGAATCACACGGCAGGTATGCCATCCGCAATATCTACCACTCATTCCGCTACCGCAGATGCAGGGAGGCCAACAGTCCGTATAACCCCGGCGCCGCCCTGCAGCGCATTGCACGTACTGGTGGAGCGGAAGACGTTTGAGCGATCCTTTCTGTCCGCTACGCGGATCCCGGAACTCAATGTCCCCCTGTCGGATGGAATTCCTCCGTTATGGTATCGAATATCTGCTGCCAGGAGACCTCGATCAACCATGGCACGTGGGGGCAGGCCGATCGACAACATAATTCTCGGCCAGGTAACTGTCAGCAGGAAACGCTATCAGGGAAATAATATGAGCGGCAGGGCCAGCGAGGCCGTCATTAAAAGGTCATTGATTTTTACCGGTTCTTCCTTCAGCCAGGTCCGATCCAATTGTGACCCTGCGTTCTTCAGCATGTTCTCATGGAAAAGAGTGTCTGATGTGTATATTACAGACAAGCACAAGATCGTTTCAGAAACAGTCTCGGTGAAAACATGGGTGAACCCACTGATCCACAATTCAATAGCATACCTTCAAAAGAATTGCTGGCACGTGCCTCGCGGGGCGCAAAAATTATCGATGTACGTTCCGCGGATGCCTACAATGGCTGGCGACTGAAGGGTGAGGTCCGTGGCGGACATATTCGTGGTGCACGCTCTCTACCGGTGAAATGGACGCAGTACATGGACTGGATTGAAGTCGTCAGGCACAAACACATCTTCAAGGAAGACGAGTTGATCGTCTACGGATACAACGCGGAGGAGAGCCGCACCGTGGCGTCCTTGTTTCATCAGGCGGGGTATGACAATGTATCCGTATACGATCATTTTCTGTCGGAATGGGTCTCAAACCATGCATATCCCATGGATAAACTCCCGCGTTACCGGCATTTGGTTCCTGCGGATTGGGTCCGTCGTCTGATTGCCGGAGAACATCCTGCGGAGTACGACAATGATCGTTTTGTCGTCGTTCATTCGCACTATCGGAATCGGGATGCGTATCTGAAAGGACATATCCCAGGCGCCATCGATATGGATACACTTGCGCTTGAATCACCTGAAACATGGAATCGTCGTAGTCCGGAGGAACTCAGGAAGGCATTGGAGGAACATGGCATCACCGCGGACACGACTGTCGTGCTTTACGGCACGTTTATGCATCCCGACAATGACGAAGAATTTCCGGGCAGTGCGGCGGGACAACTCGGAGCGATACGGAACGCATTCATCATGATGTATGCCGGTGTAAAGGATGTTCGTGTACTCAACGGGGGATTCCAGTCATGGAAGGACGCGAACTTTGACATAAGCACCGAGGATGTCCCCAAAAGTCCTGTGTCGGATTTTGGCGTAACCATCCCGTCACGGCCCGAATTGGCTGTCGATACTCCCGAAGCGAGGAGGATGATTGCTTCGCGGGATGCAGATCTTGTCTGTGTGCGCAGCTACCCTGAATATGTCGGAGAAGTGAGCGGCTATAATTATATAGAAGCGAAAGGCAGAATCCCCGGGGTCGTCTTCGCCAACTGCGGTAGTGATGCCTATCATATGGAGAACTACAGAAATGTCGATCATACTACCCGGGAATTCCACGAGATAGATGAAATCTGGAAGAGTAGTGGTATCACATCCGAAAAGCACCTCGCTTTCTATTGCGGCACCGGATGGCGCGGAAGTGAAGCATGGTTGAACGCCTGGCTGATGGGGTGGCCGCGCGTGTCGGTTTATGACGGTGGATGGTTTGAGTGGAGCAACGACCCGGTGAATCCGCGTGCCGCAGGTGTGACAAAAATCAGTGATATGCATAAGAACAGGAGTGAATGAGCATGCAAACGTATGATGCTATCATTATCGGTGCAGGACAGGCCGCCATTCCTCTGGCGTTCGCTTTGGCATCGAAAGGCAAGCATGTTGCTCTGGTGGAAAAGGACACAGTCGGCGGAAGCTGTGTCAACACCGGCTGCACGCCAACCAAAGCGTATGTTGCAAGCGCAAAGCGGATCCATGACGCCAGGAACGCTGCGCAACTCGGTATTTCCATTCCCGCCGGAGTGAAGGCTGATCTTGCGGAAATAAAACGCAGGAAAGACAAACTGGTTCAGTCATCCGTCGAAGGTCTTATCACTTCGCTGAAGAAAAATAAACGGATCGATCTGATCGAAGGCACGGCAAGCTTTGTTTCCCCTGAACGACTTGCAGTGGATGGCCGGGAAATTGAGGGTGATTTCATATTCATCAATGTAGGTGCACGTCCGAGAGTCCCGTCCGGATTCGAAAATGTCGATGTACTTACGAACACTGAAATACTGCAACTTGAGGAACTTCCCGAGCACTTGCTGGTCGTCGGTGGGAGTTATGTGGGGTTGGAATTCGGTCAGATGTTCCGTCGCTTCGGTTCCAGGGTCACGATTGTCGAGAAGAGTGATCGTCTGATCGGACGGGAGGATGAGGACGTCTCGGCAGCGATCAAGGAGATTCTCGAGCAGGAAGATATCGACTTCAGAATGAATGCGAACTGTATCGCTGCATCCCGGGGTGTGCAGGGCGACATCCAGTTGCAGGTGGACTGTGCTGATGCTATGGAAGAAGTTTCCGGTTCTCATGTTCTTCTCGCTGCCGGTCGTATCCCGAACACGGATACACTGCAGATAGAGCAGGCCGGAGTGGAAATCGATGATCAAGGGTACATCCGGGTCAACGACACACTCGAGACCAATGTCCCGGGTATATATGCTCTCGGGGATTGTAACGGAAAAGGTGCCTTCACGCACACTTCCTATAACGACTACGAAATTGTATCCGAAAATCTTCTGCAGGGCGGGAATCGCAAGGTCAGCGACAGAATACTGACTTATGGACTCTATATCGATCCACCGCTTGGACGTGCAGGAATGACGCTGACAGAGGCAAGACTGTCCGGCCGCAATATCCGGGTTGGCTATATGAAGATGGACAAGGTCGCCCGCGCTCGGGAGAGAGGAGAAACCAACGGTTTCATGCGTGTCATCGTCGATGCGTATACCCATCGCATCCTCGGTGCATCGATATTGGGTGCAGGCGGCGATGAACTCATAAGTGGCATTCTCACCGCCATGTATTCCGGTGCGCCATACACTGTCATCAAAGATGCCGTTGTCCCACATCCGACGGTTGCAGAACTGATTCCGACGATGCTTGAATCCATGGAAGAAGTAATATGATAGTCCATAATCGAATTGCCGTATCCAACTGGTAGAAGAAGCGATACTCCGGTTTTCCTTTTCCGGAAGCTCACATCCCGGTGGACGGGGCAGAGTGCAGTACAGGAACAGCAAGGGCGGAATCGCATTGTCACATCGCAACGAAGTAAGTACTGAAAGGAGAACCCGGCTATGCTGGACAGCAAAAGAGTTCGTTCCGATTTCCCTGTCCTCGATACCACTGTTCGTGATGCTACGCTCGTTTATCTGGACAATGCGGCGACGACACAGAAACCCCGTAGCGTACTCGATAGCATACTTGGGTTCTATAGTAATTCCAACAGTAATATTCATCGTGGCGTCCATTATTTGAGTGAGCAGGCAAGCGCGAAATATGAACGCGCTCGTTTCACCGTGAAGAGTTTCATAAATGCATCATCGACAAATGAAATAGTTTTTACCAGCGGGACGACCGGGTCGATCAATCTTGTCGCGAATTCGTTCGGACATGGATTTATTTCAGAAGGTGATGAAATCATCATCAGTGAAATGGAGCATCATTCCAACCTTATTCCATGGCAGGTATTGTGCCAACGACACAAAGCGGTACTCAAGGTCCTGCCTTTTGGAGCCGGAGGAACGCTGGACATCGATGCCGTATCATCGTTGATCACCGAGAGAACGAAATTATTGACAATCTGTCACGTTTCGAATGCCCTGGGCGTGGTTAATCCGGTCCGAGATGTGATTAGTACAGCCCATGCTGCCGATGTACCGGTGCTCATTGATGCTGCGCAATCCGCACCACATTTGCCCATCGACGTTCAGGATCTCGATTGCGACTTTCTCGTTTTCTCCGGTCACAAGATGTATGCCGGAACCGGTATA
>JAGTUW010000200.1 GCA_018224345.1 Bacteroidota bacterium | reverse complement strand
GTATTTCCAGACATTGGTCTTGATTCCGACGATGTCCGATGGCCTGATCAGTCTCCGCCATGCCGCTTCCACTTCCTGTATCTGCAGCAACTCCGTAACGGCCTGATCTATCATGTCGGCCAGAATGCTCTTGTCCGGCCGGTTCAGTCTGTCGGTCACCTTCTCATGACGGATCAGTACGACACGGGATTTCTCTCCTTTCAACAAAGCTGCAAATGAGGGAGTTGAGAAGGTAAGTGCGCCCGCAACCATCGCCGTCCCACCGGTGATGAGAAAATGTCTTCTGTCAATTGTTCGTTCTGACATCACGTGCTCCGCTGTTCTTTCCGACGGTCTATTCGAATGTGTGTAGTATCCTTTCGAGCAGCATCGCGGCAGTCTCCCGGTCAGGTGCGTCATGGACAAGAAGCAGATGATCATTGTGTTGCCGGGCAGCGTACCAGCGGCCATCGCGGTCATGCGCTTCCTGCCCATCGATGCTCCCGAATCGATGTTGCCAGCCTTCGTGTCCCGCAGCCGCCGTCGAGGCAACCGGATAGCGAAGCACATAGACGGTCGCTGTCTGATCCTGCTCGCCATAACGCGCAACCGCAATTTCGGCCGAATCGCCGATGTGCAGAATGTCATCGTGCGAGATCAGTCCGTAGACATTCTGCCATGCGTGATGGCGGAAGTAACGGATGCTTGCCTTACGTCTGTCACGTTCCGGCAGATGTGTGACGAGCGCGGGATCGCCGATGCCCTCGGGAATGGCTTTCTCGATCAGACCTGCGAGCCGGTGCACGGTGGCCTGCGATTCATCGGTCACCGGGTAGGAGATGATGGAAATGCAGTACCGGTGCTTGCGGAACAGCAGCATGCCCGGTCCCTCCTGTGCGTTTTCTCCGAACCCTGCGTTTTCCTTTTCTCTCGAAAGAGAAAACACGGCATACGCGTCTTCCGGTGACGCCATGCGGAACAGGTCGACCATGATTTCCGGCTGATCCTCGCGCGCATAGCGCCGGGAAGCCGCACGTTCAAAGGAGTGAGAAAGGTACAGTTCAGCGCCGCCGTTGATGTAGGTGTACAGCGTCTGTTCGTCCCAGAGACCGGCATCGTCCACTTCCCAGCCGCCGATTTCATCGGGAAGCGCAAATGAAGGATTCTCCGGGATAATGGCATCGATGTGCATTGTCTGTATACCGAGCAGGAAGACAAGTGTGAGCAATGTGTCCATAATCAGAAATATCCGAAGCGAAAGGCATAATGTCAAAGGAAATCGTGCGATTATCTGCGAATAATTTGGCTACATGGCCAAACAGCCATAATTTTATTCAATTATCTGCGAATAATTTGGCTATATGGCCAAGCAGCCATTTTTTTATTCAATTATCTGCGAATAATTTGGCTAAATGGTCAAACAGCCATATTTTTATTTGAAGGAGAACGCGACAATGCAGGATGACAAAGACAGATTCTACAGGCAGGCACAGATATTCAAGGCGCTGGCGCACAGTTCGCGGCTTTGCATTATTGACCGGCTTTCCCGTGGCGAATGTACGCCGGGAGAATTGACGAAACTGATCGGATCGGATGCATCCACGGTGTCGAAACACCTTGCAGTGTTGCGTGCGCAAGGTATCGTACGTGAACGTCGTGCGGGCAGTGAAGTATACTACCGTTTGCTGATGCCCTGTGTGCTGGGCTTCTTCGATTGTATTGCACAGGTGCACGGCGACCAGTGACCGTCCGGTCACCGATTCACGCGCACTGGCTACCCGGGACAGGAGTGAATCCGGAAGATGTGTTCCGCTTGCAGTACGCGCGGTATTCCGAAGCGTTTTCCTCATTGCGCGACGAGACAGCAACACCGACCAGTAATTGATACAAGGAAGATGACATGCGTGGTATTCCCGATTCCGTGAGAAACTATGTCAGGATGATTGTTACATCACCCATGAGGTTTGTCTGCCCGCTGATACTCATGGTGGTGCTGATACTGCCGTTGTGTATCGCCTGCGGCGAGGGTGAAGCGGTGGATATTCCCCGGCCAGCGGAGGATGCTCCGGCACGTGCCTTCGGTGTCTGTCCGCCATTCCACCTGCATGATGAAGCGGGGAATATCATCGACCCGGTCGCGGGTATCAATACCGGAGCTCCGTATTCTCCACGACAGACCTGCGGACGGGAGGGGTGCCACAACTATGAAAAGATCACGGAAGGATATCACTTCACGCAGGGAAAGGGCGAGGAGGTGCCGGAAGTCATGGCGCAACGCTATGCGTGGGTACTGTCACCGGGCAACTACGGCGGGAACTGGTGTTCGCCTGCACCGCTCTACCGGCAATTGGCACGGAAGCAGAATACATCGGCACGCGAAATCGATATGACATCGTTCGAATTCGTCAGCGCATCCTGTGGGGGATGTCACCCCGGCGGCGCATCGCTGGAGTATGACAGGGACGGAAAACGCTATGACGCATGGATGCGGAATCCAGAGTCCGGACTGGTATCCGGTGGAGAGAATGATTATGACGGTGATTATTACAAGGCACGGTGGGCGGAATCGGGCGTGATCGAGGCCGATTGCATGCTCTGCCACATGCCGGAATACGATCTGAAAAAACGAAATGCCGAACGCGCAAAACTCAACTATCGCTGGGCGGCCACAGCGGGTGCGGGATTCGGAGATATCGACGGTGCGGTGATCGCCGGGGAAGTCCCTGTCGTCACATATGACCCTGCACAGTTCAATCCCGACGGCACCGTACGTACGCATATCGTTCCCGAACCACGGAATGAAACCTGCCTCCGCTGTCATTTCAAACCGGATTGGAAGAAGCGGGGGGCCGAGTATTCTACACGCACCGATGTGCACATGCTCGCCGGAATGCGTTGTGTGGATTGCCATAGTTCGGGCAGCCGCGCCTCGGACCCACGAATCTCTGATCGTGAAAACCATCAATTCGGGAAAGGAGACGACCCCGGTGGCTGGGTGCGCAACGACCTGAACAACACAGTGCGGAGTTGCGAGCAATGCCATCTCGAACCCTGGCGCAATGCGCCGCGCGCGACACATGAATGGCTCCCACCCATGCATATGGATGAACTATCCTGCCAGGCTTGCCATATCCCGTCACGCGCAGTAAAAAGCGCACTGGTGCAGGCGAGCGATGTGTACAACCCCGCACCACGCATCTCTCCACCCGGCAAGCGTATCTGGACGTTCTACGATCAGCACATGACATTCTGGAATCAATACGGAGAACTGGATCTTTTTTCCGAGCAGGATAAACCCACGAACCTGAGTCGCCCGACCCTGATCCGCTACAAAGGGAAGATCTTCCCGGCCAACCGCGTGCACAGTACATGGGTCGGCTTCGAAGAAGAAGGAGTACCGGGCCTGAATATGTTGTTCATGAAGGATTTCTACGCGATGTGGAAAAAGCACCGGAGCGACCCGCAACAGTATTACCCCGAATTGTCGCTGATTACCGATGACGACGGGAACGGCTTGCTGGAGGTGAATCGCGCCGGGGAAATCGACGCCCTGCTGAAGGCGACACGCGCCAGCCTCGCGGATACGGACTTCCCGATGCAACAGCGACGGCTCGTCTACGTATCGAATGACCGCGCATACTATTCGTCGGAGGAGTTCCGCATTCTGCCGAAGGAACTGTATGAAGCGACACCGTATGCGTCGGTGTACAAATTCTCTCATGATATCGCTCCGGCACGCGCTGCCTTGGGCGCGGGTGGCTGTACGGACTGTCACTCGGATGATGCACAGTTTTTCTACGGCGCCGTGCTTGAACACCCCTTCACGGGTGAGGAGGCAAGGCCGGAATGGATACCGAATTATTCGATCCTTGATATTTCTGCATTCTGGGTCCGACTCGGCTCCATCCGCGAACAATACATGAAGCCACTTGTGTATTTTCTCGGTGTCGCTGTCGTATTGCTCTTCGCCGGTGCAGGATTCAGAAGGCTGCTGACGCGGCAATTCCCGATGCGTACAGCAACCGCGCGCCTATTAACCCTGATCGCGATAGGGATCGCACTTGCCGGCGTATTCGCGGTCGCTCTGTCCAATGAATGGTTCGATTACCTTCTTGTGCGTCGCTTCACCCTCGATGCAAACCATGCACTGATTTCGCTTGTCCTTATGCTGCTTGCATTGTCCTCGCTGACTCTTCGTGTCTCTCCGGGCGAGGGCAGGGAAGGACGCATACCGGGAACGGTCATTCTTTCGAGTCTCGGCCTTGCCATTCTTTCGGGATTGTTCATGTTTGCCAAGATCAACGCTATCGAAACGGTGACACGCCTGTCCTACACGACCTTTGAAGCGGCGCTCATCATCGCTCTGTCGGCGGCAGCACTGCGCATTTTGCGGAACCTCCTACGTGTGGATCCGAATATCATCTGATGCGCGGGCCACGCGGATAGTCGAACGAGGTTGTTCGCTGCACTACCCCGGTTGCGCGTCCCTGTCTGATGACCTCCATTGCCGAACGGTTTCAGGCGCGACGGAAATGATGTATTTTACTGCATCGTATTCCGACAACGCGTTGCTGCCACGCTGCCGCCGCGTTGCTTGTACCGAGACCACTGAATCCGTGAGGAGCGTTCCCGCATGACTCTGGAAATGGCAATCGTCATCGGCCTGATTCTGCTGGCGATAGTACTTTTCACCACCGAGCGCATCGGTGTCGATCTGACAGCTATGATTGTCATGGCTGCTCTGCTGGTGACCGGCGTGCTGACACCGGGGGAAGGACTCTCCGGTTTCAGCAATCCTGCCACGGTGACCGTGGCGGCGATGTTCGTCATCAGTGCGGC
>JAGTUW010000199.1 GCA_018224345.1 Bacteroidota bacterium | reverse complement strand
GCTCCCTCATCAATGCCTCGAATTCCTTGCCACTGATATTCGGGATGTTTCCTCCACCCCGCAACATTGAAAGTATTGTATTGAACATAATTGCCGTCCATGTGAATGTATCCGTACAACCGGGCCACCGCACGCTTGCCTTGTGCCTGCAACGCTGTTGCTTCTGCAACTACGCGACTTCCAGATAGCCGGAGTATCGGTACCCTGCAGGGAAGGCGAGGGCTGTGCTTTCCGCAATGTGGCAGTGCGATGGCATTTTATTTTGATGCGTGAAAAACTGCCGGGATTCATTATCCACCGGCTTCCCTGCCGCGTTCATGTATTGCCTCGACGGCGGAGGGATTGAGCAGGCCGGAGGTATCCCCGGCGTCGAGTCCCAACCAGGCACTGCGCACCATGCGCCGCATGATCTTGCCGTTGCGGGTTTTCGGGATGTCCGGAACGAACACCACCGCACGCGGCGCCAGGGGCTTGCCGAGAGCATGCACGACGGCATCGCGGAGTTCCGCCATCAGCGCTTCGCTCTCCCGGAACCCGGGAGTGAGCACACAGAAACAGAGCACCTCGCTGCCCTTGACGTCATGTGGGACAGCAATCGCTGCGGCTTCATTTACTGCCTGATGCGCGACCAGGACACTTTCGATTTCCGCAGGGCCGACACGCTTGCCCGCAATCTTAATGGTATCGTCGGAGCGCCCGAGAATGTACCAGAGTCCGTCACTGTCGATGGCAGCGAAATCTCCGTGTACCCAGACATCCTCCCAGCGTGACCAGTAGGTTTCGAGATAGCGTGTATTGTCCCGCCAGAAACCGCGCGTCATGCCGATCCACGGGGCGGTGATGACGAGTTCGCCCACTGCGTTGCGCAAGGGACGACCATCCTCGTCGTATACATCGGCGGCGATACCCGGACAGGCGGCGGAGAAGGCCGTGGGTTTGAGCGGCAGCAATGGATTCCCCATCAGTATCCCCCCGCTGATTTCCGTGCCACCGGAATAATTGATGATCGGCCGGCGAGACTCCCCTACATCGCGGAACAACCACATCCAGGGTTCGGGATTCCATGGTTCGCTGGTGGATGCGAAAAAACGCAATGCATCGATATCATGCGCGCGTACAGGTTCGAGACCATGCACCATGAGGGAACGAACGAGTGTGGGAGAAATGCCGAGCACGGTGATACGATGACGCGCGACCTGTTGCCAGAGTCGATCGACAGCGGGGTGATCCGGCGCGCCGTCGGAGATGAAAAAGGTCGCCCCGAGGATAGTGGAGCCGAAGACCAGCCATGGCCCCATCATCCACCCCATATCGGTCATCCAGTATATAATGTCGCGCTGATGTACATCGGTACCGAAAGCCATATCCTGCGCTGCCTTGACCGGAAATCCGCAATGCGTATGCACGGCGCCTTTCGGCCTGCCGGTTGTGCCGGACGTGTATATGATCATGAGCACATCTTCGGCGGACATCTCTGCGGTATCTGCCGCCGGAGCTTGCGCGGGAATGAGCTCGTGCCACCAGTGATCCCGGCCCGCTGTCATGTCGACTCCATGTCCGGTCCGCTGCAGCACGATGACATGTCGCAGAGCAGGCAACGAGGCGACTGCCTCGTCGGCGACGGACTTCATCTCAATGACGTTGCCGCGACGGAAAAAGCCATCCGCAGTGAACAGCGCTTTCGCGTCGGCATCGGCGAGCCGGTCGGCCACGGCCGCAGCGCCATAGCCGGAAAACAGTGGCAGAACAATACCACCGATTTTCGCGATGGCAAACAGCGCAATCACGATCTCCGGCGTCATGGGCATGAACAATCCGACAGCATCTCCCTTCCCCAGTCCCAGCGCGCGCAGCGCATTGGCACAGCGGTTGACTTCCCCGGCGAGCGCTCCGTAGCTCATTGTGCGCGTCGTGCCTTCCTCACCTTCCCATATCAACGCGGTACGCTCGAAATGCAGCGGATCGGCCGCCCACCTGTCCACGCAACTTTCGACGATGTTCATTTCTCCGCCGACACACCAGCGTGGAAAGGCGATGCCTTCTGAAGCATCGAGGACTTCGGTATAGGGACGGCTGAAGCGGATATCGAGAAAGCGGAACAGCGCATCGGTAAACCAGGCGACATCCGTCGTCGAACGCTGCAACAGTTCTTCATGGGAGTCAATGCCATGTTCCCGCATGAAGGCCCAGAGATTGCTGCCTTCTATATCGTCGCGTGATGGACGCCAGACTATGTCACCGCCGAAATTCACCTGCTCGCTCATGAACATCCCTTTCATCATGGAGTGTGGAATAATACCGCATACCACGAGCGCGGTATACGGAGACTGCCTTCGTGTCGATCATGACTGCGCCATTGTTTGTCTGCGGACTTGACCGCATAATACAACATCCATGTCGAAGCCCGGAAAGAAAAGTTAAATGTTAAAAGTGAAAAGAGGAAATCAATCGATCAGGACTGTAGAGTTGCCTCCACCCTCCGTTCGTCGAAGATAAAAGTCCTCTGTGTCCTCTGTGTTCTCTGTGGTGCCACTATTGTGGTGCCACTATTGTGGTGCAACCACGTCGTCGGGTGTCGCTGTGGTATCGATCACCTGCTCGACAGGGGCGGCGGGTTGCCTGCCGGCATCCCATACGAGATACACCCCTGCGCCCACCAGAACCTGCAGCAGAAGCAGAACGATCAGCAGCATGCGCATTCCGCCAAGTTGCCGTTCCTGTTCCTTGAGACGTTTTTCCACGTCCTCCCCATGCGTGCGTACTGTTTTTTCCGTAAACATCTCCAGGCGGCCGAGTTTCCCGACGACCTCCTCGCTGAATGCGGCCATTGCCTGTTCGTTGGATTTCCCCAGTGCGTCAAGGCGGCTCATGGCCGAGTTCAGATTGTAGTGCAGGGAACGAATGTCGCTTTCTATCGATTGCAGCCTGGTCGGAAAATCGATGGCGTCGATGGTGCGTACGAGTTTGCCGGAAGTGGCGATGAGTGCGTCGGCGGAGACCGTCACCTTCTCGAATTCCGTAAGCTGCTGATCCTGTGCCTTTTTTATCGCCGCGAAAATCCGTTTCGACTGATTACCGGCGTCCTCTATACCGGCTTTGGCCTGCAGGAGCACTTCGTTGAGATTGGCGCGGGCCTGCGTACCCACTTCCTCGACATGCCTGCGTGCGCGGGTATCGATCTGTTCGAGAGCGCTCGCAGTCTTCCCTGCGAGATCCTCGATGTGTTTCCCGGCAGCCGTTCCATTCTCTCCTAAGATGCGTGCCGCTGTTTCATTGAGGGCGCCGATCTGTCCGCGTACGCGTTCGAGCAGTTCCTGCAACTGCTCCCGCGCCTGCGTCATTGCCTCGGTGACATCGGCGTGCAGCCGTTCGCCCGCCCCGGAGATATGTTCCTCCACTTCCCTCCCCGCTGTGGAGAGCAGGCCTTCGATGCGTTTTCCGGAAGCATCGATGATCTCATCGGCTTTTGACGAAAGTTCCTCCATGCGCGCACCGGCAGTCTGGATCATTCCACCAGCCTTGAGCGCCACGTCACGCACCGTGCCTTCCGCCTGTTCACCGGCGGCATCGATCGCCTTGCCGACCTCAGTGTTGTATTCCTCTATGTACTTCTTCGCTCGTGCGGCGGCTTCCAGTATATGCTTCCGCGCCCCGGCGCCGAGTTCGTCAAAACGCTCGTGCTGCATCGAGGAGACTTCCCGCAGCGTGTCCTTCTGTACATCGAGAAGCGCGTCGAGATGCTCGGCGTATTTTTTCTGAATGACCGCCACGGCGGAAATCACTTTCTGCGCGACACCTTTTGCCTGTTCGATATGTTCGACCGCGGAACGCAGCCGTTCCAGCTCTTTTTCCAGAGCCAGCAGCGATGCTTGAGTTTCAGGATTCATAATGCTTCAGGAAGCTGTTATTGAAGGATTGCAACCAATTCAGATGAGAAAGCAGTTCCGGATCCGCAACGGAGCGCGGCCGCTCCTTCGAAGGAGTACTGCCGCCCGTTGCCTCTGCGGCAGATTTCGCTTTCGCCTTGAGAGGGGAATGAATACTTGATCGGACAGCCGCCCGGGTCCCGGCGTTCTGTGCGTCCCCGGTCGTCTGTGCGTCCCCGGTCGTCTGCGAGTCCCCGGTCGTCTGCGAGTCCCCGGTTTTCACTGTATCGCCACTTCCCCGCGTGACCCGGGTTTTCCGGGCGGTATCCCCTTCCCCGAGATCCGCCAGCATACGTTCGAGTTCCTCCGTCAGAGCACTGCGTCCCCCGTCCGGCTTCTCCCCACCATCCTCCGGCTTCATTTCCTTGCGTTCCCTGCCCTTTTCAACATCTCCGCCCCCCCACATCTCTGCATCTGCTGCGCGCTCCGCCTCCGCCGTGCTACCACCGAACT
>JAGTUW010000198.1 GCA_018224345.1 Bacteroidota bacterium | reverse complement strand
GGGGTGCAATCGTATGCCCGGGCAGGCATCTCTGCACCTGAGGTGCATGTCTTGCCTCCAATTGGGGTGAGATCCAATGATGAGGCAACGACTTTGAAATGAGAGCGGCTTGGCAAGATTTTCTTTGTGTCGACGCAACCGTGACCCCTGGCGCAAGAAAACAACAAGCAACCCCCGTGGTACTGTTCCGCACGTCTTGATAAGTCTGCATATTATCCATAATTTTAATTGACTGCTGTAACATCCATTCCCATACAGCATTGCGCGTTTCCGCCACAGTTACGGAGTGCGAATATGTCCCGGAAGCGATACTTTCTCCCCTTTCTCCTGCCTGCTTTCTTCGTTCTGTCTGTCCTCTTCCTTCTGTCCGCCGCCCTGCATGCCCAACCGCAGGCATCCTTTTACGCTGATGTGACATCGGGCGCCGCGCCACTGTCACTGCAGTTTTCCGACCAGAGCACGCCTGCGGACTCGATCATCTACCGGGCATGGGATCTGGATGGCGACGGCAATGTGGATTCTTACGAAAACAATCCGCGGTGGACCTATGAAGTGCCGGGGCGCTATACGATCACACTGATCGTGCGGGACAGTACAACGGCGGACACGGCGGTGTACGTCGATTATATCGAAGTCCATCCGGTGGAGGATGAAGATATCGTCGCAGCGATCCGCCTTGTGGAATACGGGACTCCACGTGCCCGCTATATCGAACTCTGGGGGTATGAAGGAAGCGGGCTTCCCTCTCCCATTGCGCCCGTTTCGATTCGGATGCCGCTGGACAGCAACGGCTACGCCCATTTCTACAGGGGAAAATTTCTCACTGTGCTCACGCAGAATATCACCGATCTGCTGGTGCTCGACGAGCAGTTCACCGTGCTCGGCAAGGCCGGGTTCTCCCTGCCGTACAAAGATCTGGTCACGCAGCGCCGGCGCGATGCGTTGGTATTTCTGCACAATGATCTTGTTTCCTATCAGCAACATCCGCGGGAAGCCGTCAATCTCGCCGGCTGGGTGTTCCCGACGCGCGTGCGCTTCCCCTGGCTGCCGCAGACAGCACTGGAGTCACGGTCCGCTGAAGGAGATCCGCAGGTCGATCCGCTGTACCAAACCACCGTGCTCCTGCCACCGGCGTGTTATGACAGCGGCGCGGCGGGATATGCCCAGTACCGGTTGGCACATGTCCGTCCTGAAAAAACGCCACTGCTCCTGCTGCCGGAAATGGATATCATGCGCGACGCCTGGGGGGCGGATACGGATATCATCACACCGTTCGACACGCTGAATGCGAATTTCAATGGCAAACGCGACTATGCCTGGACCTCGTACAGCGCCCGGCTGCAGCGCCATGACCATGCACACGCACAACGCTTCGATGTATGGGAATATTACTATCCACCCGATCAGCATTGGGAGGAGTCGGCCTGGCTCTTCGCCCGCGATCTGGACTGGCTGTTGCAGCAGTACGATACAAGCAAAGCATCCATCGTCACGCACGGGGTGGGAGGACTTCTCCTCCGCGCCTACCTCGAGGGACATGCGCACAACTACACCTCCGCCGGCGCTCGGACTTCAGCGCTTGACTACCGCAATGATGTGGGCAGAACCGCGCTGCTCGGGACACCGCATGCAGGACGCCTGCTGGCCGGTCTCGCCTATGCGGGACCGGATGCTCTGCCGCAACCGGAAATCACCGATCGCCATGCACCCGTATTGCGGGAACTCATGCCCGGACGCGAGGCACTGCAGCGACTCAATCCCACGGCGCTGCCGGCGGATGTACATATCCTCAATATCTCCGGAAGCGCACCGCTGGTCACTCCCCCGCTGCCGGTCGAATCGGAGCTGCATGACGACGGACGCACTGCACTGAGTTCGACCTTTTTGCGCTCTCCACAGGGCATCGATGCCGTGCTCGGCGGTTATGCGGCCCGTATGCTCGGGAATCCCGATGATGCCGGCGGCCGCCTCAACGTCGCCGATCCAGCGCTGCTGCCGCGCATTCTCTATGCCTTCACCGTCAGCGATACGACCTTCGAGGCCTGGCACAGCGCCTTTCTCTTCCTGCACACACCCGATTCCACCGGCTTTGCCAGGGATGAATATCAGCTTCCCGGGATGCTCCCCCTGCGCACTGATGTCGGCATAGCGACGCTGACCATGACAGCAGGCGGACAACCGTTTCCGGACAATGACCGACTGCGGCTGCGGCTCGACCGCAGTGACGGAAACCGCCTGTATGTCGAGCGGATTGCGAATTTTTCGCAATGGAGCGATGGAGGCCTGTTTTTCTACCCAACGACGACGTGTTTTTCAGAAGAAACAGCGGTGCAGCAACTCACGCGCCAGGATCCCGTCTTCTTCACCGTCTCCCGCCAGGGTGCGGCACATCCCTTCCGAAGCGGACCGACGACGTTGAATGGATATGGCTGGCAGCTTCCGCCTCAGCAACATGCCATCGTACCGGATCCTTTTATCTCCAGAAAGGATGATCTTGGACGGAGTTTCGATATCACGCGCGCTGCGGGAGACCTGCTGTTCGGCTGGACACGCGCGCGGCGCAATGCTCTGGTCGTCGGGGAACATGCAGCCATGCTGCTCGATGTTCGCCGACTCCTGCGCGGGATTGAACCCGTACCCGGAGAAGCCGTGGAGATTGAAGTCGATTGCCTGACCGACGCACTGACGGTACTGCTCAACGACGATGATGACGTGCAGCGGCATCCGGCATGGATCGCACCGGACGGAACGACCATCGATGCCTCCGCTGCAAATGACACGACGATTTTTTTCACTTCGCATTCCATTCCACGCAGCAGTTACCTGACGGTGCTCCAACCGGCACAGGGGACCTGGCGTCTTCTGGTGGATGGCGACACACGGATTCCGGCACAGTGCCGTGTTGCCGTCATCGCGGAGGCAGCGAAGCAATTGCATCTCACTGTTTCTCCCACGGAACCGTTGAGCCGCCAGGAAGTGACGATCACGCTTGCTCTGGATACGGCAGGACCCACTGCCACCGGCACGTCGGCAATCTGCCTGCTTGTCGACAGTACGGGCAGTCGCCTGCCGATCGGTATCACCGACGACGGTGTGTTTCCCGACTCGATCGCTGGTGATGGTATTTATACGGGCACATTGAAACTCGGACGTGCAGGGAATTACCGCCTCGAGGGATTTTACGATGCGACGGCGGGCGGCTGCAGCATTCATCGCAGCGCCGTGCGCCTGCTTTCTCCCCCGCCCTCGCTGGAACTGCTCGCCCCTGTCGGACGCGAGGAATGGCGGAGCGGCAGTGTTCAACGTATTCAATGGCAAGGCATCGCTCCTGAACAGGTCATACTGGATTTCAGTGCAGACGGCGGCGTTTCGTGGACGGAAATTTCAGTTCCGCTCCCAGCAGCGGAGGGAGAATATCTCTGGGAAGTACCCGGGTTCACTTCGACGGAATGTCGTATCCGCATCCGGGATGCGCAGGGGACACTCAGCGATGAGATGCAGGAGAATTTCACGGTGTATCTCCAACCGGTCATTGACCTCATTGCCCCCGATGGCGGCGAAGAGTGGCAGGTGGGAAGCACGCAGGAGGTATTCTGGCACAGCATTGCCGTCGATCGCATCGACCTTGCGTATTCGACCGACAACGGGGCGACATGGCTTCCTGTCGAAAGCGGCATCGGCGCGCGTCTGGGTGGATACAGTTGGCAGCTTCCCTACACACCCTCGGATTCCTGTCTGTTGCGCATTGTATCGAATGACGACAATTTCACGTCCGACATCAGCGATGCGCCATTCCGTATCACCGCGATTCCGGCAGTCTCGCTGCGTTCTCCCGACGGAGGGGAACGCTGGCGCATCGGCAGTACGGCAACCGTCCGCTGGTACAGTGTGGAAATCGACAGTGTGCGTATTGAACTGAGTGTGAATGCGGGCGTGGACTGGGAAGCGCTTACCACCGTTGAAGCGACAGTGTCGCAATGGGACTGGACAATTCCGGACCAGCCCTCGGAATTCTGCCTGATCAGACTCACGGCAGTGGGACAGCCGGGTATAACCGACATGAGTGACAGTTTGTTTGCCATCACGCCCGAACCTTTCCTGACTCTGCTGACACCGGTGGGAGGAGAACGCTGGGAAATCGGCAGCATACAGGAAATACGCTGGCAGAGCGCCGAAATCACCAGTGTGGACATAGAATACACGCTGAATAACGGGCAGTTCTGGACCACCGCCGCGATCAATGTTCCTGCCGCCCCGGGCAGCTACACCTGGTCCGTACCCGTCGCGCCGACCGATAACGCACGCATCCGGCTCAGCGACACGCATGATTCCACGCGGTTCCATATCTCCCCTCTTCCCTTCCATATCAGCGAAGCAGAAACCCGTCCGACACTGATCGCCCCTGTGCACCAGGCCACCGGTGTCTCGACGCAACCGCGTTTCCGCTGGTATGTCTTCGAGGGGGCGCTCTCCTATCAATTGCAGGCCACCAATGACGTGTCGCTCAATGAATGGACAGTGCAGATCGATGATATCGGCACGACGAGTGTGGACGCACCGGAACTGGCGAAAAACACGCTGTACTTCTGGCGCGTGCGGGCGGTACTGCCGGACGGAACGAGTGAATGGAGCGCCATCTGGCGTTTCACCACCAGCGGCACCACGCTGGCAGCCCCTGCGCATGCCCAGCCCCTCGATGGCGCCATCGGTATTCCCGTCTCGATGAACCTCTGGTGGCATGCCGCCGAGGATGCGGATGCCTATCAGCTTCAGGTCGCGACCGACCTGACATTCGGAAATATCATTTTGGAACGAAGTGGACTGACCGGACTCTCGGCCACCGTTACAGAACTCGATCATGACAGCGACTACTGGTGGCGACTGCGCTCAGGCAACACTGCAGCGGTGGCGTTCAGTGACTGGTCACGTCCGTGGAAATTCTCCACCGCGCCCGACGCCCCGAGGCAACTGACACCCTTCGACGGGTTGCCTGATGTCCCGGTCACCGCCCTCCTCAACTGGTACCCGGTGCTCAATGCGCGGAGTTACCGGCTGCAGTTGGCAACCGACCATGCCTTCGAACATGTGGTCTTTGACAGGGCCGGTATTGCAGGTACCAGCATTGAGGTACCCGGACTGTGGAGCTACTGGACATATTACTGGCGTCTGAATGTGACGACAGCACGCGGCACGAGCGACTGGAACCGGCCATGGAGATTCCGTACGGTAGATATAGGCACGCAGGTCGCTGCGTTGCCCGCTGCAACGGCGCACGGGCACATCGCCGCGCTCTGGCCGCAACCGGTATCGGAAGTAAGCGGTTATGAAAACTTTGGGTTTTCAAAGTGTGGTGCCACCTGGAATTGAACCAGGGACACCAGGATTTGCAGTCCTGTGCTCTACCAACTGAGCTATGGCACCATCTTTTCGGATTGCAAATATAAT
>JAGTUW010000197.1 GCA_018224345.1 Bacteroidota bacterium | reverse complement strand
CGCAGTTCCGGGTGACCGTTCAATATCACATCCTCCACCCCTGCACGCAATGCCTCGTGCAGGCGGTCACGCATCGTGCGCATGTGCGATGCGGTCGCCTCCGTATCGCGTGCAGCAATCGCACAGGCCTCTCCGAGGCCGACGATTTCCAGCACATTCTCCGTCCCCGCCCGCAAGCCCCGTTCGTGTGCAGCGCCGTGAATCAAACGTTGTATCTGCGTTCCGCGTCGCATATACAATGCCCCGATCCCTTTCGGTGCATACAGTTTGTGTCCGGCGATCGAAAGCAGGTCCACGCCGAGTTCATCGATACGTACCGGTATCTTTCCGGCGGACTGCGCCGCATCGGTATGCATCGCGATCCCATGCGCACGCGCGAGAGCCGCGATCTCCGCGATGGGCTGTATCGTCCCGACTTCGTTGTTGGCATGCATGATGGTAATCAGTATCGTGCGGGCTGTGATGCTGCGTTGCAACTCTTCCACGTCCACGACTCCGTCGGCATCGACGGAAACATAGGTCACAGCAAAACCCAGCGTCTCCAGATGTCTGCACACTTCGATCACGGCAGGATGTTCTATCTGCGAGGTGATGATGTGATTTCCTGCGGTCCGGCGTTCGAACGCGATGCCCTGAATGGCCATGTTGTTCGCTTCACTGCCCCCGCTGGTGAAGATGATTTCATCCGCATGGCAGCCGGGCAGTTCCGCGACCTGCTTCCGGGCACGCTCGACCGCGGATTTCGTAGTGCTTCCGTACCAGTGCGTGCTGGAAGGATTGCCGAAATGTTCTTCGAGAAAAGGACGCATTGCGTCGGCGACCTGCGGCAGTACCGGCGTCGTAGCGTTGTAATCGAGGTACACGGGCTTCACAGTTTCAACTCCATTTTCTGTACGCACAACATAGTACATTCCTGCATATCGACACAGACATGACACATTTTTTCCCTGCCCTGTGTACCTTTCCATACAGGAAACAGCAAGGAGTCAGACAGAATGCATGCGGATGAAATCGGAACGAAGGTAACCGGCGCCGTCCTGGCAGGAGGAAGGAGTTCCCGAATGGGACGCCCGAAAGCCCTTCTCCCGTACGGAGAATCAACCTTCATTCGTACAATCACCGATACGATGCGACTCGTGCTCCCGCATGTGATCATCATCGCCGATGACCCGGCGCTCGCCGGTGACACCGGCCTCCCCGTATTCGCGGACATACACAAACATCTCGGACCACTCGGCGGACTGCATGCCGCGCTCACACATGCGAACGGAGATATGGTTTTTCTCGCTCCGGTGGACACGCCCCTGCTGACCTCCGATGACTGTGCGCAGCTTCTCGCTGCCGCCCCGGCGGATGTCATCACGGTCGCCGGCGATGGTACGCGTCTGCATCCCCTGCCCGGACTGTATCCGCGGAGTGTGCTTCCTTCATTGGAGAAAGCCCTGCTCGATGGAGTACGCACATTCCGGCATTTCATCGAAGGCTGTCCCTGCGGCTATCACATCCACGTAATGAACACCGCGGCCCCGCGGCTCGCGAATGTAAATACACCGGAAGATTATGCGTCACTTCCCGGGCTGCGTGGAGATATCAACCGGGATGGAGATGGCGTACATCCGGATGATTGTAGTTGACGAGCACCACCCGGTAGTCATTCGGCTCGCCCCGACGCAGTTCGATGCGGATGGCCCCGAGTTGCTCGAGATCATGGAGAATGCTCTTTCTCTCGTAATCCGCAAGCAGCGGCATGGTATCGGTGAGACGACGGAGAAAGGGACTCAGCCATATCTCGTGATGCGATCCATACTCCCGAAGCATCAGTTGCAGGCAGATGCGCTGTTCCCCGGTCATCAGTGATACCGGACGGGCGAATCCCCGGGAGGGATACACACCCATTGCATCCCACGCCCGGCTGTGCAGTTCTACACGAGGCGGAACGGGGACATCGGCGCCGGGGGTCGCGTCACCGTCGGCGGCAGAATCCGCGTCACCGTCGGCGGCAGAATCCGCATCACCGTCGGCGGCAGAATCCGCATCACCGTCGGCAGCAGAATCCGCATCACCGTCGGTCTGCAGAGTCGCAGCTTCGGGGGAGAGGGTGTCTGTATCGGGAATTTCTGCACCGGATTCTCCCTTATCTATAATGATCATGGAATCACGCTGCATGCCCCGGAGAGCTGTCTCCTGCTCACGGTCCCGCTGCATGCCCTTTCGCGCTTCCTCGCGCAGACGTTCCGCCTCACGCGCATAGGCGGCATCCTTTTCCAGGCGTTTCAACGTGTCGTCATCGAAGAGGTGGAGGGCATCGATAAAATTTTCTTCACCGATATTCTGAAGCAGATCACCGGAGAGATTGCCGCGGAATGCGACCGCCTTCACCGTACGTGCCTGTGTCTGTATATGCTGAATGACGGGGATGTAGTCGCGGTCCCCTGCGACAAATACGAAGGTGCGGATTTCCGGTCGCGTGTACAGCACCTGCATGGCATCGATGCACAGACGCATGTCCGCTGCATTTTTGTGCTGCGCACCAAGCACATTGCGGATCTCTATGCCCATCAGGTACAATGATCCCAGAGGAGCCGCGGCAAGGCGTTCGAAATCAGCATAGGCATAGCGCACGATCGGCAGCCGCGAAAATTCGGTCTCAAGAAAATCCCGCAGCTTCCGCAGTAACTCCAATGTGTATTCGGAAAGATCGGGAAGCTCGGCATACTCGTTCTGCAGATAGTAGAAGACATTTTCGAAGTCCACGAAAACGGCTGCATAGCCCCTGTCCTCACTCGAATCATGTTCCCCGCGCAGGTGCGGCATATTTCCTCGTCTGTCTGTGATGGCAACGAACGCTTCCGGTAAGATACCCTTCCGCATTGCCGCATTCAATACATCAGGATGTCCCCCACCTCCGGCATGCACCCGCTTCCGCCAGGATTTGGAGCATGGACTTCTCTCCTGCTTGCAGACATGGTATGCCCCTGCGCGTGAAGCTCACTGGATGAACGGCGGAGGTTCCGTTGCGTCAGATTCGCCAGGTGATAAAAAAGCGCAGGCCGGTGTTGAAGGATTTGGTGTTCTCATAGTCGCGGTATCGACCGTAGCGCTCATACAGCACCGCTTCCAGAGTGAATTTCAATTGCGACGAAAACCATGCGCCCACGCCTGCATTGAGCAAACCGACGAACTGATCGCTTTTGGCGCCACTGAGCGCATGAATCCAGTAACGCTTGTACTGGGCATGGACGTCCAGATGATTACCCAAAGACAAGGCGACGCCGGCTTTCGCGCCCAGACCGGGACCGACTTTGTGATCGCGCTCGTGATCGTCGGCATATTCGGAATTTGTCGCTCCCATCAGAATTGCCGAAAATCCGAGTGTCGATTGCAGATCGACACCGGGGGACAACGACGTCGCATCCATGATCTGTGCTGTCGCCATCGTGGCTGACAGCTTGTAGACCTGGTTGAGTATGATGTCGACTTCCTTGTAGATGCCGATCATGCTCATCGGCGACAGTTCCCGCAGAAAACGTTCAGTCCCTGCCGCTGTCTCATCGATGATGAGGTCGGATACCCGCCAGAATATTTCGCCGAGCAGCGTCCCGGTAATCGGCGTATTGGCGATATCGTTGTATGAAGGAGGCTCATTTTCCATGAGGTATTCCCACATAAGGCTGCCGAAAACGGCATACGGAACCGATGTCCAGAAATCATGTCCGTTGGCCCGAGCGGCGTTGAAGAACAGCGCACCGTGACAGGGATGGGAAAGCTGAGTCAGGTGTTCCCTTGTCGGCCTGCACCGGGAAGTTCACTGGCCCATCACCTTCCCCACGAACCTGGGCAACCGCAATCTCTGCGGTGCCCATGACACAGAAAACGAAGACGACGAGAACAAGGGAAGTCACGACAACGGTCGAACGATCATGCATGCCGGCATTTCCGCTGTGCTCTTTTCTGTTGAATCTTTTCAGGGATCTCTCCGGGAAATTGCATCAATGTGATCACCGGTACAGGGTGAAACTGTTTATCTATTCGTTCGAGCCGCGCCCCGGCAGTGTGCATTTACATGGCGAGATCGTTCATTCTATTCGTTCGAGCCGCGCCCCGGCTTCACGCATTTCCTTACGTGCCTTCTCACCACCCTCGGCAGATACCGGACGGGTCGCATCGGAGAGCAACAGCACTTCGAACTGCGCCTTGCGCGCATCGAGCACGGTGGCACGGACACAGACGTCCTCGGCCAATCCTCCGACAATAACGCGTGTGACAGCATCTTTGCGCAACTGTTCGGCAAGTCCGGTCTGATCGAAAGCGGAATACTGATCCTTGTCGAATCGCACTCCCTTTGTCACCGTGATCGCATGATCCGGCACACGCAGATCCGGGTGAAAGCGCGCGCCATTGCTGTCCTGAATGCAATGCGGCGGCCAGTCCCCACCCTGTTCTTCGAAACTGATGTGATTGGCCGGATGCCAGTCACGCGATATGTATAACGGGATATCAGCCTTCACGGCTGCGGTGATCCAGCGGTTCAGTATCGGTACCACCGCATCACCGTCTTCAATGGGCAGTGCGCCTCCGGGACAAAAATCATTTTGTACATCGACGACAAGCAATGCATCGCCTGAGCGGAACAATTCGCTTTCCTGTGTCATGTGTATCTCCATACCTGTTCAACCATAACGGGAATTCTCATTACCCCCCCTCCTTTTTTTCCTCTTCCAATCTCTGTTTGTGGCGTGACAACACCGCGCTGATCTCCACGGTATATGGTGGGTCGGCAGGTGCAATGTCGCGTACACGCTCCGGAAGCAGAGCGATTTCCTTTCGTGCATGCTCACTCGCCTCTTCGATGCTCACACGTCCTGCGGCCGTGCGTTCTCCATTGCGCATGACAGTCTGCAGGAGCGGACGACCGGCAAGCTCCTCATCCGCCTGGCCTACGACATCCCGGGCATCTTCAACGCTGCGGAACACCTGCTTCCTCCCCGGCCAGATCGGTTTGTTGCTGCTGAGCTTCAATCGTCCTTTCCCCGCATATTCACTGAGCTTGTATGCGATATCCAGATCCGGTGCATCCTTTGCGACTCCCATGCTCGTGCCCACACCGAAACCATCGATGGGCGCGCCTTCGGAGAGCAGCCGGGAGATACGCTGCTCATTGAGACCGCCACTGGCAAAAATTTCCACTTTGGTCAGGCCCGCGCGATCGAGCATTTCGCGGGTCTGTTTTGAGAGCGCGAGCAGGTCTCCCGAATCCAGACGCAGGGCACGGACACTGAAATCGCTTCCCATTGTCTCCGCAAGCGCAATGACTTTCTCCACTCCCGCGAGCGTGTCGTAGGTGTCGACAAGCAGCACGGTGTCGGGATAGAGTGTCGCAAACGCACGCAACGCAGCGGCTTCGTCGTCATGCGCCTGAATATAGCTGTGTGCCATGGTTCCGGTGACAGTGACGCCGTACTGTTTGCCCGCCAGTACATTGGAAGTGGCGGCAACCCCGGCAATGGTAAATGCCCGCGCAGCTTTCATGGCTGCGTCGATACCATGCATGCGTCGCGGACCGAAGTCGACCACAGGCCGCCCCGCCGCCGCATGCACCACGCGCTGCGCTTTCGAAGCCAGGACGGTCTGCACATGTATCTGATTCATGATGAAGGTCTCCACCAGTTGCGCTTCGGGCAACGGCGCCTGCACCTCGAGTATAGGTTCGTTGGCGAAAAGCGGTGTTCCTTCGGGCATGGCATGCACCGAACCGGTGAAACGCAACTGCCGCAACCACGCGAGAAAGCGATCGGAGAATGTTTCCAATGTCGCGAGATACGCGATATCTGCATCTGTGAAATGCAGTTGTTCGAGATACTCCAATACTGTGTCGAGACCGCAGGCCAGGAGAAAATTGCGCTGTTCGGGAAGACGGCGCGTATAGAGACTGAACACCGCCTCGTCATGCATCTCTTCTTCGAAATACGCCTGTACCATGGTGAGTTCATAGAGATCCGTAAACAGCGCGAGTTCGTTATGCATCATCGTCTTTCTCCAATAATTGGCTGAGCGCCTGTTCGTGTAGTTTCCGGTCTTCTTCACTGAAGAGCACAACGCGAATATGCTGCACCTTGGCGAGCCGGGGAGCGGCCTGCAGCAGTCGTGTGAATGCGATTTCCGCGGCGTCTTTCATCGGATACCCGAAGGCCCCGGTGGAAATGGCCGGAAAAGCAATCGAACGGATGCCATGCAGTTCGGCCAGGGCCAATGCTCTGTCATAGCAGGCTGCCAGCAGAGTCTCCGGCGGATGATCCACGCCGTACACCGGTCCGAGACAGTGGATGACATGGCGGTTGGGAAGGTTGTGTGCGCCGGTGATGACCGCTTCTCCCGGTCGTATCGGCGCGAGCGGCCGGCACTCCTCCT